>CAIODK010000373.1 GCA_903856995.1 uncultured Burkholderiales bacterium | reverse complement strand
GGATTTACCCGCCCCGTCGATGCCCTCAAAACTGATGAACAGACCTGTTTTTGTCATAGCCCGCTATTTTGCCTGTCGTTGGTAACGATTCACGGCGGCATTATGCTCATCCAGCGTCGCGCTGAAGTAGCTGGTGCCATCGCCCTTGGCCACAAAGTACAGCGCATTGCTGGTGGCTGGCTGCACGGCGGCCTTCAACGCATTGCGACCAGGCATTGCGATGGGCGTGGGCGGCAGGCCTTTGCGGGTGTAGGTGTTCCAAGGGTGGTCGGCGCGCAGATCAGCGCGGCGCAGGTTGCCGTCGAAGGCGTCGAACATGCCGTAAATCACGGTGGGGTCGGTCTGCAGAGGCATGTCGATGGCCAGACGGTTGTGAAACACCCGGCTGATGGTGGTGCGGTCGCTCTCACGGCCGGTTTCTTTCTCGATGATGCTGGCCAAAACCAAGGCTTCTTCGGGCGTCTTCACTTGAATGTCGGGGCCGCGCAGCGTCCAGGCAGCGGCGAGTTGTTTGTTCATGGCCTTGGCGGCGCGGGCCATCACATGCAGCTCGGATGTGCCTTTGCCGTAGGTGTAGGTGTCGGGGAAAAATCGGCCCTCAGGCGCAACGCCAGGAAAGCCAAGCTGGGTCATGATCTGCTCGTCGCTCAGGTCTTGAGTGTCGTGTTTGAGGCCTTCGGCCTTGGCGAGGGCGGTGCGAATTTGGCGAAATGTCCAACCATCAATCAGGCTGATGGCCTTCAGACTTTCTTCACCACGGCTGAGTTTGCGCAACAAATCAAGCGGCGTGTTGCCTTGGCTTAGCTCGTAGCTACCTGCACGCAGCTTGCGCGATTGGCCACTGACGCGAAAAAATACATACAGCACCACGGGGGGCACATCCACGCCCGCATCAGCCACGGTTTGCGCAATCCCGCGCACAGGCGTTTGGGGCTCTATCGACACATCCACCGTGGGCGTAGGCATTGACATGGGCGTCATGACCCACCAGCCTGACACGGCCGAAAGCAACAGCGCCACGCTCAGCACACCCCAAAAGATTTGTTTGATCACTTTCATACAGCGGGCATGATAATTCACCCATGTCTTTGAACACCCCCCAACTTGCTTTCAACCCTTCCGCGCCACTCAACGGGATTGCCCCCCTGCCCCACTTAGGCGTGATTCGCGCTCTGGGTACTGACGCTGCCAGCTTTCTACACAACCAGCTCACCAACGACGTGCTGTTGATGAAAGAAGGCCAATGCCACTTGGCTGCGTTTTGCAACGCCAAGGGCCGCATGCAAGCCAGCTTCGTGGTTTACAAACGATCCGCGGAAGAAGTGCTGCTGATTTGCCGCAAAGACCTGATCGCTCAGACCATCAAACGCCTGTCGATGTTTGTAATGCGCGCCAAAGCCAAACTGAGCGATGCCAGCGACGAATTTCAGCTACTCGGTTTAGCCGGTGATGCGGTACCCCAAGGCTTGTCTGTCGAGCCTTGGCAGCGCCATGCGGTCGATAGCGCGGATGTGCTGACGCTCTACCCCGCGCTAGGCCAGCCCCGTGCTTTTTGGGTAGCCCCCAAAGACGTGGCTGCCCCCGCAGGACCTTCGCTAAGCGCTGATCTGTGGCAAGTGGGCGAAGTCATGAGCGGCATTGCTTGGGTGGAGCTGGCCACCTTTGAAGCCTTTGTTCCGCAGATGCTCAACTACGAATCGGTCGACGGAGTGAACTTCAAAAAAGGTTGCTACCCCGGCCAAGAAGTGGTGGCCCGCAGCCAGTTTCGTGGCACCCTCAAGCGCCGCGGCTTCATCGCACAAAGCAGCGCACCGATGGTGGCTGGCCAAGAAGTGTT
>CAIODK010000372.1 GCA_903856995.1 uncultured Burkholderiales bacterium | reverse complement strand
TGATGCAGGCCAACGCCTGCTTGCAAGCCAAGGTGCCCGCGCTTGATTTGTTGGCAGAAGAGTTGCGGTTGAGCCAGAACGCGCTCAACACCATCACCGGTGAATTCACTTCCGACGATTTGCTGGGCGTGATCTTCTCTAGCTTTTGCATCGGCAAGTAGGCCGGCCACACCGATAAAATCAGCACATGACCCAAACCCATGCACACACCGCCAGCTCCGCTGCGCAGGTGGACGACCAGCGCATATTGCAACTGGCCCATGAGACGCTAGACATCGAGGCCGACGCTGTGCGGCATTTGCGCGAAGGGCTGTCGCCAAGCTTTGTACAGGCGGTGCATGCGATCCTCAAAGTCACGGGTCGGGTGGTTGTCATGGGAATGGGCAAGAGCGGACATGTGGGCCGCAAGATCACCGCCACGCTTGCCTCCACAGGCACACCCGCCATCTTTGTCCATCCGGCAGAGGCCAGCCACGGCGACCTCGGCATGGTCAAAGACACCGACTTGGTGATTGCCATTTCCAACAGCGGTGAGAGCGACGAGTTGGCCGCCATCTTGCCGGTACTCAAACGCCAGGGCGTACCTTTGGTTGCGCTCACCGGTGGCGCAGACTCCACCTTGGCTCACCATGCAGACATCGTGCTCAACACGGGGGTCCTCAAAGAAGCTTGCCCACTTAACCTTGCCCCCACGGCCAGCACCACGGCACAAATGGCCATGGGCGACGCCTTGGCGGTGGCCCTGCTCGATGCCCGTGGCTTCAAAGCAGAAGACTTTGCCCGTTCACACCCGGGCGGCGCATTGGGCCGTCGCCTGCTGACGCACGTGAGCGATGTCATGCGCAGCGGAGATGCCGTGCCACATGTATTGCCGACCGCCAGCTTCAGTGACTTGATGCGCGAGATGAGCGCCAAAGGACTCGGGGCTGCAGCGATCGTGGATGCACACCAAACCGTGTTGGGCATCTTCACCGACGGCGACTTGCGACGCCTGATTGAAACTGGCACAGACATGCGCAGCCTGACCGCGCAGCAGGTCATGCACACCAATCCGCGCACCGTACGAGCGAGCGCATTGGCTGCAGAAGCAGCGGAGCTGATGGAATTGCACCGCATCACCAGCGTCTTGGTGGTGGATGCACAAGACACGCTCTGCGGCGCGATCAACACCAACGACCTGATGCGCGCGAAAGTCATTTGATGAACACACACACACCTGCGTTGACCTTTGACCCCGCTTTGCTCTTGAGCGCACAAGGGGTGCGCGTGGCATATTTCGACGTCGACGGCGTGCTCACTGACGGCGGCCTGTTCTTCACAGAAAGCGGTGAAACCATCAAACGGTTCTCCACGCTGGATGGCCATGGTTTAAAAATGCTGCAAAAAGCCGGCATCACACCGGCCGTCATCACCGGGCGCGACAGCGCACCGCTGCGCACGAGGTTGCAAGCCTTGGGCATCAGCCATGTGCGTTACGGCACAGAAGACAAAGCACCCGCAGCGCAAGAAATCTTGAATGAACTAGGGCTTGAATGGTCGCAAGCTGCACACATGGGCGACGACTGGCCCGACATGGCCGTCATGACCCGCGCAGCATTTGCCTGTGCACCAAATAATGCGCACATCGAAGTCAAAGCCATCGCGCATTACGTGACGCAACACGACGGAGGCCATGGGGCCGTTCGCGAGTTTTGTGATTTGCTGTTAATCGCCAGTGGTCGCTATGCCGACTTACTGCGAGGCTACGTCGCATGAACCAAACCGCGTCCTTGTCGCGCGTCATGCGTGTGCGACGTGTGTGGGATAGGCTCGCCGTTTACCTGCCTTTGTTGCTGATGGCTGTGATGGCGATGAGCACCTATTGGTTGGTGCGTAACACCCCCGTGATGAACGAGCAGGAGTTGGAAGATGTGCCGCGGCATGTGCCCGATTACTTCATGCGCGATTTTTCTGTCAAAGTGTTTGGCGACGACGGCAAACTCAAGAGCGAGATGATTGGCATCGAGGGCCGTCATTATCCAGACACAGACACCCTGGAGATTGACCAACCGCGCATCCGAATCTTGGGCGCAGAAGGACGGGTCACTACCGCGGTTGCGGCCCGCGGGTTGATCAACGCCGACGGTTCAGAGGCCCAGCTGTTTGACAAAGCCGTGGTGGTGCGTGAGGCTTCGGTCAACGCGCAGGGGGTGGCGTTGCCGCGCAGTGAAATGCAGAGTGATTTCTTGCACTTGTTTGCCAATACGGAACAAGTGCGCTCTCATTTGCCCGTGGTCTTGGTGCGTGGTTCAGGGGACCGTTTCACCGCAGAAGACGGCATGGACTACGACAACCTTGAGCGTTTGATGCAGCTCAACGGCCGCGTGAGGGGCGTGTTGCAACCGCCAAAAGATAAAAAGTAAGCATGAGGAAGCGACCATGAAAAAAGGCTCCCTAGGGAGCCTTTTGATTTGCAGTCACGCAGTTGGATCAGTAGCTACCGCCACCACCGAAACCGCCACGACCACCGCCGCCGCCGCCGCCTTCACGACGACCGCCGCCACCACCACCGCCGCCGCCGCCGAAGGGGCAACGGAAACCGCCGCCACCACCGCCACCGCCGCCTTCACGACCGCCGCCACCGTAGCCGCCGCCGCCACCTTCGCGACCGCCACCGCCGTAGCCGCCGCCACCGCCTTCACGACCGCCACCACCGTAGCCGCCACCACCACCACCACCGCCGAAACCACCGGAGCGGGGAGGACGTGCCTCCATGGGGCGCGCTTCGTTGACGACGATGTTACGACCACCTAAAGGTGCGCCATTCATGCCTTCAACAGCGGCCAATGCTTCAGCATCGCTGCCCATTTCGACGAAACCAAAACCTTTAGAGCGACCCGTGTCGCGCTCCATCATGACTTTGGCGCTGGTCACAGAACCGAACTGTCCAAAAGACTGCTCGAGATCGCTGTCGCGTACCGAATACGGCAAATTGCCGACGTACAGTTTATTGCCCATGAAAGGGACTCCTTAAAACACAAAAACAAAGCGATGGAGTCCCGAACCGAAACTGACCGATCACCAAATACAACCTTGCAAATGACGCGCATTCACAAAATCACGATGATTATGATGCACAAGTTGTCAAAAAATCCAAGCGTTTACCTGTATTTGGAGAGATTTGTGCTTGAAAAACCACAGCGGCCGTGGCTTACCAGCTTGATTCACGGTCTGGCGAAGAGGCAATTTTATGAATTGACAAGTCCGCGCCCTCAAACTCCTCCTCTTGGCTCATGCGCAATCCCATGGCCATTTTGAGCACGCCGTAGACCACAAAACCACCGAGCAATGCCCACGCCACGCCCAGTGCCGTGCCGGCCAATTGCGCCGTGAGGTTGATGCCGCCGATGCCGCCCATCGCTTGCGTGCCGAAAATGCCCGCCGCAATACCGCCCCAAGTGCCACACAAACCGTGCAAGGGCCACACGCCCAACACGTCGTCAATGCGCCACTTGTTTTGGGTCAGGGTGAACATCACCACAAAAATGCCACCGGCGACCGCGCCCACAACTAACGCGCCCATCGGGTGCATCAAGTCAGAGCCTGCGCAAACAGCCACCAAACCAGCCAAGGGGCCGTTGTGCACAAAGCCAGGGTCATTCTTGCCAGCAATCAGCGCGACCAAAGTGCCGCCCACCATCGCCATCAACGAATTGACAGCCACCAGACCAGAAATCTTGTCGAGCGTTTGTGCGCTCATCACGTTGAAGCCAAACCAACCCACGATCAAAATCCATGCGCCTAAAGCTAGGAAGGGAATGCTGGAAGGAGGGTGTGCCGAAATCGCGCCATCTTTGCGGTAGCGGTTGCTACGCGCACCGAGCAACAAGACCGCAGGCAAAGCGATCCAACCACCCAAAGCGTGAACCACCACCGAACCAGCGAAATCATGGAACTCATCGCCCGTGACGTCTTTGAGCCACGCCTGAAAACCGAAATGCTGGTTCCACGCAACGCCCTCGAAGAAGGGGTAGATAAAGCCAACGATCACGGCGGTGGCAATCAACTGTGGCCAAAACTTCGCGCGCTCAGCAATACCGCCAGAAATGATGGCGGGAATTGCTGCCGCGAAGGTCAGCAAAAAGAAGAACTTCACCAACTCGTAACCGTTCTTGTCCGCCAGCGTCTCGGCCCCGACCATGAAGCTCGCGCCGTAAGCCACGCCGTAGCCGATGACAAAATAAGCCACAGTGGACACGCAAAAATCCACCAAAATTTTCACCAGCGCATTGACCTGGTTTTTACGACGAACCGTACCGAGCTCTAAAAACGCGAAACCCGCGTGCATGGCAAGCACCATGATGGCCCCCAGCAGAATGAACAAAGCATCCGCGCCCTGTTTGTGTGCATCCATAAATCTATTCCTTGGAAAATTGAACTTATTTGGTGCGTATTTGCACCTATTTTTTGTATCGCACCAGATGTAAGCAAAAAATGCACCAAATTTAAAATTTGCCGAGTAAATGAGAGGGACTTATTTGAGTTCACGAGAACATAAGCGTAGACTGAATTGACCATCAGGAGAAACTCATGACTTTCCATCACGCGGTGATTTGGATCGATCACCTCGAAGCACATGTGATCCATTTCGATGCACACAACAGCAGTGTTGAGACAGTGAAGACAGACTCAACAAAGACGCACTTGCACCACCACCGCGGCACCTTAGGAAGTGGGAAGGCTGAGACCAGTCAGAGCTATTTGCATGACGTCCTTCAAAGCGTGGCCGTGGCAGAGGCGGTGCTTGTGGTTGGCCCAGGCTCGGCTAAGTTAGAACTGATCAAACACGCACACCACCACGATCCAAAGGTGGCGGAAAAGATCGTCGGGGTCGAGACGGTGGACCACCCCACAGACCCGCAGTTGCTGGCCTTCGCACGAAAGTACTTCCAGTAATCAAGCTGCGTTGGGGGCGGGCAAAGATCGCCGCGCTAGGATGGCGGCATGGAAGCCTTTCTGATCTCAACCGGCATCGTCGCCCTCGCCGAAATGGGCGACAAGACGCAACTTTTAGCGCTCGTTCTTGCTGCGCGTTTTCGCAAGCCTTGGCCCATCGTTTGGGGCATTTTGGTAGCGACGATTGCCAACCATGCGTTGGCAGGCGGCTTGGGCGCATGGGTGACCCACCTCATGGGCCCAACGATGCTGCGTTGGGTGTTGGGCGTGTCGTTCTTGGCCATGGCCGCATGGATGCTGGTGCCCGACACGCTGGATGACGACGAGGCCGAGGTGGCCCCAAGGTTCGGCGTATTTGGCACCACCGTCATCGCATTTTTTTTGGCCGAGATGGGCGACAAGACTCAAATTGCCACGGTGATGTTGGCGGCCGAATACCAGTCGTGGTTATGGGTGGTCGCTGGCACAACACTGGGAATGATGCTGGCCAACGCACCCGTGGTTTGGTTGGGTGAGCGCATCACACGCTTGGTGCCGCTGACGTGGGTGCACCGCATCAGCGCCGTGGTGTTTGCGGTGTTGGGCCTGTTGGTGTTACTTGGCGATGACGCGAACCATCTCCAAGCACTTGTTTGAGTAGCCCCACTCGTTGTCGTACCAGCTGACGACTTTGACGAAGGTGCTGTCTAGGGCGAGCCCAGCGGTGGCGTCAAACACAGAGGTACAGGGCTCACCACGGAAGTCGGTGGAAACGACCTTTTCATCGGTGTAGCCCAACACGCCTTTCAGCGCGCCTTGGCTTTGTGCCTTCATCTCGGCACAAATTTCTTTGTAAGACGCTTCGCTGTTGAGCTCAACCGTCAAGTCGACTACCGACACGTCACTGGTCGGCACTCGAAACGCCATGCCCGTGAGTTTGCCGGCCATGGAGGGAATCACGACGCCCACGGCTTTGGCAGCACCTGTGCTTGAGGGAATGATGTTTTCCAAAATGCCGCGTCCACCGCGCCAATCTTTGTTGGAGGGGCTGTCCACCGTCTTTTGGGTGGCGGTGGTGGCGTGCACCGTGGTCATCAAGCCGCGTTTGATGCCCCACTTGTCGTTCAGCACTTTGGCGATGGGGGCCAAGCAGTTGGTGGTGCAAGAGGCATTTGAAATCACGGCCTGTCCGGCGTAGGTGTCGTGGTTGACGCCGTACACAAACATGGGGGTGTCGTCTTTGGAGGGTGCTGACAAAAGCACCTTTTTGGCCCCAGCTGCCAAGTGTTTTTCTGCCGTGGTCCGGTCTAGGAACAACCCCGTGGCGTCAATCACGATGTCTGCGCCAACCTCGTCCCACTTGAGTGCGGAAGGATCACGCTCTTGCGTCAGTCGAATCTTTTTGCCGTTCACCACCAGTTGGCCACCATCCACCGATACCTCGCCTTGGAAGCGGCCGTGCACGCTGTCGTAGGTGAGCATGTAGGCCAAGTAGTCAGGCTCAAGCAGGTCGTTGATGCCAACGATCTCGATGTCTTGGAAGTTTTGCACAGCAGCGCGAAATACCATGCGTCCGATGCGGCCAAAGCCGTTGATGCCAATTTTGATTGTCATGTAAGTCTCCTCGTTAGCCATATTCTATGAAACTTTGTTACATGAATAAATAGCAAATCGTGTATTTTTTTTACATGACGGATCGAAAAAAAACGCCCGAGGGCGTTTTTGTACGGGAGGCTGTGCAGATTATTTCTTCTTGGCCACCACGCGAATCATTTCCAGGCATTGGCGGGCATAACCCCACTCGTTGTCGTACCAGGCAACGATCTTGACAAAGTTTTTGTCTAACGCGATCCCCGCGGTGGCGTCAAAGACGCTGGCGCAAGGCTCGCCACGGAAGTCCGTGGAAACCACTTTTTCATCGGTGTAGCCAAGCACGCCCTTCATGGCGCCTTCGCTTTGGGCTTTCATTTCTGCACAAATCTCGGCGTAGCTGGCTTCGTTGGTCAACTCGACGGTCAAATCGATCACAGACACGTCAGAGGTGGGCACGCGAAAGGCCATGCCCGTGATCTTGCCTTTGATTTCTGGAATCACGACGCCCACGGCCTTGGCCGCACCCGTGCTGGAGGGGATGATGTTTTCCAAGATGCCGCGGCCACCACGCCAATCTTTGCGGGAAGAGCTATCCACGGTCGCTTGGCTTGCCGTCGCGGCGTGCACGGTCGTCATCAAGCCGCGCTTGATACCCCATTTGTCGTTCAACACTTTGACCACGGGGGCCAAGCAGTTGGTGGTGCACGACGCGTTCGACACAATGGCTTCGCCGGCGTATTTTTTGTGATTGACGCCGTAGACGAACATGGGAATGCTGTCTTTGGACGGGGCAGAAATGACTACCTTTTTGGCGCCGGCATCAATGTGGAGTTGGCTGGTGGGTTCAGTCAGGTAATGGCCCGTGCATTCAAGCACCACGTCCACACCCATGGCACCCCATTGCAGGTTGTGCGCATCACGCTCGTGGGTGAGCTTGATCTTCTTGCCGTTGACGATCAGGGTATCTTCGGTGTGCTCCACCGTCCCATCAAATCGGCCATGCACGCTGTCGTACTTGAGCATGTAGGCTAGATAGTCCGCCGGCTTGGGATCGTTGATGCCAACGATCTGGATGTCGGTAAAGCCGTGCTTGAGCGCCGCGCGTAGCGCAAGACGTCCGATACGTCCGAATCCGTTGATGCCGAGTTTGATGGTCATGTGAATGCCTCAGGAGGAAGTTAGAAACTTATGCGGGTTCAACCGTGCTTTTGCAGCGTGGCTTGAACCGTGTCGGCTACGTTTTCAGGCGTGAAACCAAAATGTTTGAACAAAACGGGTGCGGGTGCGGACTCGCCATACGTGTCGATGCCGACCACGGCAGAGACGCCGTATTTCCACCAGCCGTCCGTCGAGCCCATTTCCACCGCAATGCGAGGCACGCCAGCGGGCAACACAGCCGATTTGTAGGCCGCACTTTGGCGGTCAAAGGTGGTGGTACTGGGGACAGACACCACGCGCACGGCAATCTTGCGCTCGGCCAACAAGGCCTGCGCTTTCATCGCCAAGTGCACTTCAGAGCCGGTGGCCATGATGACGGCTTGCGCCTTTTTCTTCATGCCTACTTCACTTGGCTCGGCCAAGACGTAAGCACCTTTGTTGATGGCATCCAGACCAGAGATGTCCCCTGCAGTCGCAGTCGCTTTGCTGATCACAGCCTCGCCCTTTGGCAAGTAAGGAAGGTTTTGGCGGCTCAACAACAACGCCGTCGGGCGGCTGGTGTTTTGCAAAGCCACCGCCCAAGCCACAGCCGTTTCAGCCGTGTCCGCTGGACGCCACACATCGAGGTTTGGGATGAGGCGTAACGACGCCGCGTGCTCGATGGATTGGTGCGTCGGGCCGTCTTCGCCTAAACCGATGGAGTCGTGCGTGAACACGTGCACCACGCGTTGCTTCATTAACGCGGCCATGCGAATGGCATTGCGTGAGTAGTCGCTGAACGTGAGGAACGTGCCACCGTAGGGGATGAAGCCGCCATGCAGCGCCACACCGTTCATGATCGCGGCCATGCCGAATTCACGCACGCCGTAGTTGATGTGACGGCCACCTTGGCCAGCGTCGTTTTTCACCACGTTGCCCGCAGCATCAAAACGCAAATTGGGCGTGGATTTGGTGTTGGTCAGGTTCGAACCGGTCAAGTCGGCGCTGCCGCCCAGCAGCTCAGGCAAGGCCGCGGTGAACGACTCAAGGGCTAATTGGCTGGCTTTGCGGCTGGCTACTGTTTCAGCTTTGGTGTGTGCACCAATGACGGTGTCCACCACAGTCTGAGCAAAGTTCTTGGGCAATTCGCCGGCCATGCGACGGAGCAGCTCTTTTGCCAAGGCAGGATGCGCAGCTTTGTAAGCAGCGAAAGCGGTTTTCCACTCGGCTTCTTGGGCTTTGCCTTTGGCGGCAGCATTCCAATCGGCGTAAACATCTTTGGGCATCTCAAACGGAGCGTGGCTCCAGCCGATGGCGGCCCGTGTCAATGCAATTTCTTCAGCGCCCAAAGGTTCGCCGTGGGCTTTGGCTGTGTCGGCGCGGTTGGGACTGCCTTTGCCGATGCTGGTTTTACAAACAATCAGCGTGGGCTTTGTCGCACTCAGCTTGGCCGAGGCAATGGCGTTGCTAACCACCGCGGCATCGTGGCCGTCGATGGGGCCAATGACTTGCCAGCCGTAGGCTTGGAACCGTTCGGGTGTGTTGTCGGCAAACCAAGGGGCCACTTGGCCGTCGATGGAAATGCCGTTGTCGTCGTAAAGCGCAATAAGTTTGTTCAGTTTCCAAGCGCCCGCGAGCGAGCACGCTTCGTGGCTGATGCCTTCCATCAAACAACCGTCGCCCATGAAGGCGTAGGTGTGATGGTCGACCACGTGATGGCCTTCGCGGTTGAACTCTGACGCCAACATCTTCTCGGCCAATGCCATACCCACCGCATTGGTGATGCCTTGGCCCAAGGGGCCGGTGGTGGTTTCGATACCAGGGGTCACGCCCACTTCGGGGTGGCCCGCAGTTTTGCTGTGCAGCACACGGAAGTTTTTCAACTCGCTCATGGGCAAGTCATAGCCGGTGAGGTGCAACAACGCGTAAATCAACATGGAGCCGTGGCCATTGGAAAGCACAAAGCGGTCGCGGTTTAACCAATGGGGGTTCTTGGGGTTGTGACGCAGGTGGTCGCCCCATAAAGCGACGGCCATGTCGGCCATGCCCATCGGCGCGCCGGGGTGTCCTGAATTGGCTTGTTGAACGGCGTCCATTGCCAGGGCACGAATTGCGCTGGCCATTTGTTGGGTGTTTGCCATGTCAGGCGGCTCCGGTGTGGGGTGAGGGAAAACCACGATTTTAGCGAGACTGCCTACCCCAGACTGACCAACGCAGAAGCTTTTTAGGCTGGGCCGGCTGGCTACACTGAAGTGAAATGACAAAAACCCACATTTCTGACGATTTGCACCCCCTCGCGACGGGCTTGCTTTTGGCCGCAGGACGCGGGGAGCGCATGCGGCCCTTGACCGACGCGACCCCTAAACCGTTGCTCGTCGCGCGCGGCCAGCCCCTGATGCAATGGGCCATGCAAGGCCTGCAACGCGGCGGTGTGAGCCATTTGGTGATTAACACCGCTTGGCTCGGCGAGAAAATAACCCAGCATTTTGGCGCTGTGTTTGAGGTCGACGGCCCATCGTCCATGTGCCTGCACTACTCGCAAGAAGGTGTGGATTTTGGTGGCGCACTAGAAACAGCAGGAGGCATCATTCGCGCCTTGCCTCAGCTGGCTGATGTGTTTTGGGTGGTGGCGGGCGATGTGTTTGCACCAAATTTTGTATTTGCACCTGAAGTGGTTGAAGCTTTCAAAGCCAGCCCCCAACTCGCC
>CAIODK010000371.1 GCA_903856995.1 uncultured Burkholderiales bacterium | reverse complement strand
GCCGCACGCCAGTTGGTCACGGTTTGTCCGGCCACCAAGATGCGCAGTTGGTTACCGATCGTGCCGAGTGACAAGCCAAAGTCATTCGCCGCTTCGCGCTGTACTTTCACATCGATGGTGGGTTTGTTGGGCTTCACACTGGAGTCCAAATCAACCAAACCAGGGATGTGCCGAATTTTGGCCATCGCTTGTGTGGTTAGGCGTTCTAGCTCGTGCAAGTCACTGCCTTGCAGCGAGAACTCCACTTGTTTGTTGCCCCCCACCGCATCCAGCAAGCCTGCGTGTGTGACGGTGATGCCTGGTACGCGAAGTAGTCGCTCGCGCAGTGCTGCAGACATTTGGTCCACATTGCGTTGGCGGTTTTTGCGGTCGACCAAGCGCACATAAATGCTGGCGTACATCTTTCCATTGGCTGCGCCCGTGTTGATGGTGGACAGCGTGTAGCGCACCTCTGGGAACTCACGGATGATGGCCTCGACCTGCTTGGCTTTGGACTCTGTGACTTCAAGCGAAGAGCCCACAGGGGTGTAGAAATTGAGTGAGGTTTCTGAAAAATCCGCTTTGGGCACAAACTCTGTACCCAACAACGGCACCATGAAGATGCTCAACGCAAACGTGCCAACGGCAATGGCAAGGGTGGCGCGCTTGTGAACCAGTGCCCATTTCAAAATACGTTGGTACAACGCAATGAGCCGGTCCGTGGTCGTTTCAAACCATGCGGTGATGGGGCCAATGGTGCGATCGTAAAACGTGTTGCTGCGACCGTGCTCGCCGTGTGCGTGAATCGTCGGGTCGTGCCAGACGGATGACAGCATGGGGTCGAGCGTGAAGCTGATGAACATCGAAATCATCACCGCTGCCACGATGGTGATGCCGAACTCATGAAAGAATTTACCGATGATGCCGCCCATGAACCCGATGGGTAAAAACACCGCCACGATCGACAGCGTGGTGGCCAGCACGGCCAACCCGATTTCTTGCGTGCCGTCCATGGCGGCTTGGTAGGGCGTTTTGCCCATCTGCACATGACGAACAATGTTTTCGCGCACCACGATGGCATCGTCAATCAGCAGGCCCACACACAGCGACAAGGCCATGAGCGTGATCATGTTGATGGTGAAGCCAAACATGTACATGAACAAGAAAGTGCCAATGATGGCGATTGGGAGTGTCAGGCCCGTAATGATGGTGGAGCGCCAAGAGTTCAGGAATAGGAACACGATCAGCACGGTCAGCAAAGCGCCTTCGATCAATGTTTCTCGCACGTTGGCCACGCCGACTCGGATGGGCCGCGAACCGTCTTGCACGGGTTCCAAACGCACGCCTGCAGGCAATTGCGCCTTCATCTCACCGATGGTTTTGTTCAGGCTATCAATCACATCAATGGTGTTTTCGTCTTGCGCTTTTTGCACCGTCATCAGTAGCGTGCGCTGGCCGTTGTAGAGGGCCAAACTCTCCACTTCTTGCGCGCCGTCGTTCACGGTGGCCACTTGGTTCAAGCGAATGGGCGTGGTGTTCTTGCGCGCCACGATGATTTGGCCAAAGTCTTCGGGTCGCATCATGCGACCTTGAATCTGAATCACTCGGTCTTGTTGCAGCGAACGCAAGCTGCCGACGGGAACGTCTTGGGTTTCGGTCTTGACCGCGCTCACCACTTGGTCAGCGCTGATGCCCAACGACTCCATGGCTTGTGGGTTCAGGTACAAATTGATTTCGCGTTTGGTTCCGCCCACCAAAGATACCGAGCCCACACCGCGCACGTTCTCGAGACGCTTCTTCAACACTTGGTCGGCCCAATTCGTCATCTCTACGGCAGAAAGAGGTTTGCCGCCTTTGGGTGTTTCGGGCACCACAGCCAAAGACCAAATGGCTTTGTTGGACGGATCAAAGCGCAGCACCTTGGGTTCTTTCACATCGTCGCGCAAGGTTGGGCGCAGTGCAGATACTTTTTCGCGCACATCGTCTGCACCCTTACGGCCATCGATGTAGAGCTGAAACTCAATCACCACCACCGATAGGCCTTCGTAGCTGCGCGAGGTGAGGGCGCTGATGCCGGCGATCGAGTTGACGCCTTCTTCAATTTTCTTACTGACTTCGCTTTCCACAATCTCAGGTGACGCGCCCGGATATTCGGTGGTGATGACCACGACTGGAAAGTCAATGTTGGGAAACTGATCAATCTTTAAGCGCTGGTAGGAGAACAGACCCAACACCACAAAGGCGAGCATCACCATGGTCGCGAAGACTGGGTTTTTGAGACTAACTTTGGTGAACCACATAGTGTGAAGAGTTTTTAACTTTTAAGGCGCAGCGCTAGCGGCAGTGAACTTCACCCGCAAACCTTCGCGCAAAGCACCTACTTGCCCTTTGAGTACTGTGCTGCCTTCGGCCAAGCCGGTCACGCCGACCATGGGTTCTGCCTCAGCCTCCGTTTGCGCCAAGTCCATGCCGCGCACGCCCAACGTGACGGTTTTTTGGACTACTTGCAGTTGATCACCGACTTGTTCAGCCACTTGCACATAGGGTTGTGCGCGGTCGGTGCGCACGGCAGACAGAGGCACAGCCAGCACTTGGCTTTTGCCCAGTCCCAACGTGCCTTTGGCAAACAAACCATGGCGCAAACCCTCAGGCTGATCAAGCGCCAAATAAATGAAGACACTGCGGCTACCTGCTTGTGCGCTGGGGCTGATCCGCTTGACTTTTGCGGTCACGAATTCTTTGCGATCTTCTAGTTGTAGATTGGCAATTTGGCCGACACGCACATCCAGAGACTCGCTCGGGCTTAACGGCACTTCCACTTCGAGTTGACGCAGATCGACCAACTCCAACACCTTGGCATCAATCGACACACGCTCACCTGGTTGCGCTGTGCGCGCCGCAATCACGCCGGCGAAGGGCGCAAGCAACGTGGCATCGTCGAGGGCTTTGCGTGCCACATCCGCACCAGCCATGGCGGCTTTTTGTGTGGCGACGGCGCCTTGGTAGGAGGCGAGAGAGTTGTCCATCGCGGTTTGGGAGATAAAGCCGCGGTCCACCAAGGCTTTGTTGATGCCCCACTGGCGCTGCGCAATTTCCATCTGCGCTTTGGCTGCCAACGCTTGTTCTTGCGCTTGCGACCAGCGCCGTTGGTATTCGGTCGGGTCGATGCGAGCCAAGACTTGGCCGGCTTTGACGCTGTCACCTTCGCGTACCAAAATTTCTTTCAATTCACCGGCGACACGGGCTTTGATGACGGCATAGTTGAGTGCCTTCACAGTGCCTGAGACGGCTAAGCCCTGAGTGATCTCACGCAGTTCAGCTTTCATCACATCGCTGCTGGCCAACTCGACTTGGGTTTGCACAACTGTGGGTGCCGAGGCTGCGACTTGTTGAGCGCTTTTGTTGTTCATGGCTCGCCACACACCGCCGAGTAAGGCCAGTAAGACGACGCTCATCACGATCCAGCGGGGTTTGATATTTTTCATGTTGGCTTGGTAGAAGCCATGCCGTACAACAGCACGTCGACTTGCATTTGAAGAAATTGTTCTGGGTCATTGATGTCAGCAGATGCAGCGCAGGCGCCCATCGAGTTTTTCCACATCATCAAAAAGATCATCGGTGCAAACACGGTGTAGACCGCATGGTCTAGCGCCAATGGTCTAAATTCACCGCTCTGAATGCCACGTTCGATAATTTTGCGTATCAACGCGTTGCCGGGTTTGATCACTTCCTGCTGATAAAAATCAGCAATTTCGGGGAAGTTCTGGGCCTCACTCATCACCAGTTTTGTAATGCCACTGGCGCGTGTTTTGCCAATGCGCGCCCACCAAGATGCCATGGCGTAACGCAACATCTCGGCACTCGTGCCTTCGAATGCATTGAATTCCTCGTTCCAAGTGGGGAACAGGTGGGCAATGTTTTCTCGCACCACCGCCTTAAATAAATCCACTTTGCTTGGAAAGTATAAAAACAAGGTGCCCTTCGACACCCCAGCGCGCGCCGCCACTTCATCGACGCGGGTGGCCGAAAAACCTTTTTCCACAAACAGATCCAACGCCGCATCTAGCAACTCGCCTGGGCGTGCTTCTTTGCGACGCTCGCGTTTGGGCGTTTGCTCCTGTGGGTTGATGGTCGACGCTGTGCTCATGTGGTTGCTAATGACTGTTAGGTTATTAATATAGCAGTTAATAATTTTGAAGTCGTTGGCGGGTCAAACCCCCCGGCCGCGACGGCTGGACAACAGTAATCTTAGAATCCAAGACTATGACCCAGCCCCACGCCAGCAACGCAGACACCAAGGTCATCACTTTGGGAGGGGGGTGCTTTTGGTGCACCGAAGCCGTGTTTGTGCGCGTCGAGGGTGTGTTGGATGTGACGTCGGGGTATTGCAATGGCCAAACCCTGAACCCCACCTACGCCCAAGTGTGTGAGGGTGATACCGGCCACAACGAAGTGGTGAGGGTGGTGTATGACGCACAGCGCATCAGCCTGCGCGCCTTGTTAGAAATCTTCTTTGTCATCCACGACCCCACCACGTTGAACCGTCAGGGCAACGACGCCGGCACGCAATACCGAAGCGGCATCTACCTCAGCGATGAGGCCGATCGGGCTGAGGCGCAGCATGTGTTGGACGAGGTCAACGCCGCGATGTCGGGTCGCGTGGTGACAGAGTTGGAGGCCTTGCATAACTTCACGGTTGCCGAGTCCTACCACCAAGATTATTTTGAGCAACACCCAGAGCAAGGCTATTGCGCTTTTGTGGTGGCGCCTAAAGTGCAGAAATTTATGAAGACCTTCGCCGACCGGGTCAAGCATGGTTGACGCCTTGCGCTGGTTGCCTGTGGCCGTGTGTCGACGCATGCTTGTGCGCGCGGTACTGGTGTTGCTCACGGCCTTGGTGTTGGTGCAAACCATGGGGGTGTTGCACCGTGTCGCGCACGCCCATCGGACGCAGGCGGTCGTGTCCGTCGAAGCGCCGTTGGTCAGTGCGGAGGCCTCCGATGTTCTGACTCGGCTGTGGGGTGAACACAGCAACTTGGCCGACTGTCAGTTGTTTGACCAAGCCTGTCCCGATGTGTTGCAGCACCCACCTTTGAACGTCGTGGTGGTGGGCGCTCCAAAGGCGTGGCAAGTCGAAGTGGGGCAAGAACGTTTTGCACTATTTGAGCGCTTTTACGCGGCCCGAGGGCCACCTGCTGTTTTGCTTTGATCTCTGAGCCGGCTCGCCATGCTTGATCGCTGGCGCGCTGACATTGTTTTGCAAAACACACATGAGGCGTTCACATGCCTCGCAGGAACCTTAATATGACACACGTTTTTCAACGCAGCGCCGTGGCTGCTGCTGCTTATTCATTTCTCTCCATCACCCTTGGCAATGCTTGGGCACAAATGGAAGATGCCCACCATTTGGATGAAGTGACGATCACCGCACGCTCGCTTGAGCGCAGCGATTTGATGGTGCCTGCCCAGCAGCTGTCGGGCGCAGCTCTCACACAGCGCCAAAGCAGCACCTTGGGCGAAACACTCGACAACTTGCCAGGCATTGCCAACAGCTCGTATGGCCCCAATGTGGGTCGTCCCGTCATTCGTGGCATGGACGGCGACCGCATTCGCATCTTGCAAAACAGCGGGGCCAACATGGATGTGTCAGGCCTGAGCAACGACCATGCTGTGCCGATTGACCCCCTCATAACCGAGCGCATCGAAGTGCTGCGTGGCCCCGCTACCTTGCTGTATGGCGGCAGTGCCATTGGCGGCGTGGTGAACGTGATCGACAACCGCATTGCACGCGAGCGCACATTTGACGCCAAAGGCGGTGTGATGGGCAAAGCCGAAGTGCGTGCCGGCGGCGCAGTCGACGAGCGCAGCACAGGCGCGATGGTGGAGGCGGGCAATGACAAATTTGTGCTGCATGTGGATGCGTTTGACCGCAGCACTCAAAACTTGCGCGTGCCCAAAGACATGAATTGCGGAGAAGGTCTTGCCGCAACTCCGAACGGTCGCCGCGTGTGCAACTCGGCCAGCAACAGCAAAGGTGGCGGGGTGGGTGGCACGCTGTTGTTTGACCGTGGTTATTTAGGCTTATCCACCAGTGAATACCGCAGCACCTACGGCACGGTGGCTGAGCCCACGGTACGCATCGGCATGCTGCGTCGACACCATGTGATGGAAGGCTTGTTGCGCGACGTGGGTGCGTTTCAAGATGTGAAGTTCCAACTCGGTCACACGCGCTACACGCATACGGAATACGAAACGCCTGCAGCAACGACTGGCACCCGCTTTGACAACAAGGGCCATGAATTCCGTTTGGACGGCCGCCAACGCGCCATTCAGTTAAGCAATGGCATGCAGCTTGAAGGTATTGTTGGTATTCAAAATGAGCGCAGTGATGTGCAAGCACGCGACAGTGCAGGTGCTGTCGCACTGTTGCCACCCAGTCGCACCCAAAACACAGGCTTGTTTACCTACCAAGTCCTGAAAACCAGTTGGGGTCAACTGAGTGCAGGTGCGCGTGCGGAACATGTGCAGGTGCAGTCTTTCGAGGACAGCGGCCCGCTCGCGGATATTCCTGCGCAAAGTCAGAAATTCAAACCCATGAGTTTTGCCTTTGGCGCTATGCGTAACTTACGTCAAGGTGAGGCGAAAAACGGATGGCAGCTCTCGACCAACCTCAGCGCTAGTCAACGTGCACCTAAAGACTATGAGTTGTTTGCACACGGTGAGCATGCAGCAACGGGCACTTACGAAATTGGTCAGCCCAACAATGGTTTAGAAAAGGGCACGCAGCTCGATGTGGGCAGCGAGTGGAAACAAGGTGCGCACAAATTTGGCATCACTGGATTTGCTTCGCAGTTTGCCAATTACATATCTTTGCAATCGATGGGCTTCGATACAAATGGTCTGCCAACTTATCAATTCGAAGGTGTCCGCGCCCGTTTCTATGGCATCGAATCCACCGCGAAAATCCGCATGGTGGCAGGCCAAGATGCCCTGTTGACATCCAACGGTGCACATGGTGCGATGGACCTTGAGCTGCGTGCCGACGTGGTGCGCGCCCAAGACTTGACCCACAACAGCCCCATGCCCCGCATCGCCCCCATGCGTGTGGGTGCTGACGCAGTGTGGTCACGCAACGCGTGGGGTGCACGTTTTGGTTTCATGCATACCGCTGCTCAAAACCGCGTACCCAACAACGGCACTGACCCAGGCATCACCTCCGCCGGTCACACGCTGTGGAACGCGGGCCTGAACTATCACACCCACAGCGGCCCGACGCATTGGCTGTTGTTTGCCAAGCTCGACAACCTCACCAACAAGCTGGCGTATTCATCAACGTCAGTGCTGACGCAAACTATGCGTGACAACGCGCCGCCTATCGCAGGGCGTAGCTTGAAGGTTGGCGCTCAAGTGAGCTTTTAAGTTTCAGCAGCACCCATGACAAAAGCGGCCTAAGTGCCGCTTTTGTTTTATGGCGCGAGTCGTTCGCGTATCCAAGCACCTTCCGCCGTTTGGCGGTAACGCAAGCGGTCATGCAAACGGCTCTTGCGGCCTTGCCAAAACTCCCATTGCTCAGGCACCAATCGGTAGCCTCCCCAGTGGGGTGGACGCGGTGGTTGCAGTAAAAATTTAGCGCCATATTTGGCGGCGTTGGCGACCAAGGTGCCGCGCCCATCAATCACTTGGCTTTGCGGGCTAGCCCATGCACCAATGCGAGAGTCGAGTGGACGGCTGTTGAAGTAGTCGTCGCTTTCGGCGTCGCTGACTTTTTCCACGCGGCCCTCGATGCGCACCACGCGCTCTAATTCGACCCAGTGGAACTGCAAGGCAGCAAACGGGTTGCCAGCCAATTGCTGGCCTTTGCGGCTGGCGTAGTTGGTGAACCACACGATGCCGCGCGCGTCGTAACCTTTGATGAGCACCACGCGGGTGCTGGGGCGCAAATCGCTACTCACGGTGGCCAAAGTCATGGCGTTGGGCTCTGGCACTTCACTGGCAATGGCTTCTTTGAGCCATTGGTCAAATTGCAGCATCGGGTCGGCTGCCGAAGCTGCCTCGTTCAGTTCGGCGCGTTCGTAACTTTTGCGGAGGTGGGCAATGTCGTTCATGCGTCAAGGATAGCGGCTCTGCGGGCGGGTAAGAGTTGAGTTGTGGCAAAGGCCTTTGATCTCGATCAACTGTGGGAGCGCGTCAATCGCTAAAATTATCGATGCCAGCATCTTCTGGCCACATTTTCAATTTTGCTTTGGGCACACTTATGAACAAACCTACCAACCGTCGCGTTTTCATGATGCAAACCATTTCTGTTGCTGGCGTCGCGGCCTTCGCAACAACCGCTGCACAAGCAGCCATGGTGGACGAGAAAGACCCACAAGCTGCAGGCTTGGGTTACAAGGCTGACGCCACCAAAGTGGAAAAAGCCAAGCAACCTAAATACGCTGCAGGCCAACTTTGCAGCAACTGCGCGTTGTTCCAAGGTAAAGCCACTGACGCTGCTGGCGCTTGCCCCTTGTTTGCAGGCAAGCAAGTGGCTGGCAAAGGCTGGTGCTCGGCTTACGCCAAGAAGGCTTAATTTCAGAGGGCGGGGCGCTCAATCAGCTCAATCTTGTAACCATCTGGGTCTTGTACAAAGGCAATCACCGTGTTTGCGCCTTTGACAGGGCCCGCTTCGCGTGTGATGTTGCCCCCACAGGCTCGGATTTTTTCGCAGCTCGCTGCAACGTCTTCTACGCCAATGGCGATGTGGCCGTAGGCCGTGCCTAAGTCATAGGACGTGACACCGTAGTTGTAGATCAGCTCAATCTCTGCGTGCTCTGGGTTAGTGCCGTAGCCGAGAAACGCCAAGTCGTAGTTTTGGTCTGGGCGTTGGTGAACGCGTAGCAGCTGCATGCCCATGGCTTGGGTGTAGAAATCAATGGCGCGTTGCAAGTTGCCGACGCGTAGCATGGTGTGTAGAAGTCTCATGATGCGATTGTGTTGGTGTTGGTGTGTGAAAGACCGTCTTAGGTCCCAGTGAACCTGGGCGCCCGACGTTCTGCAAATGCAGCGCGGCCTTCGACAAAATCAAGGCTGTGCACCGATTGGTGTGACCGTTCGGTCAGCGCAGGCTCGCTGTACAAGCCGGCGGCAATCTCATTCAAACTTTTTTTGGTGGCCTCTAGCGCCAAAGGTGACATGCCGCTGAGCGTGGTGACGATGTGTTGCAAGGCATCCTCAAACACATCCGCCTCGACCAAGGCTTCAAACAAGCCCAGCTTGTCCAACGCTTCAAACGGCATGGACTGCCCCAGCAAAAACGCACGCTTACTCGTTTGCAGTCCAAAGCGGTTCACATAGCGACGCAAACCACTGGGGTAGTAGTGCAAGCCGAGCGCACATGCTGGCATGCGCCAAGAGAGGCCTTGCTGCGCCACGATGAAGTCGCAGGCCAGTACCAAGTCTGTTGCGCCACCATACACGCTGCCGTTCAAGGCGCAGATCGTCACTGGGCGTAAACGCTCCAAGGCCTCAGGGATTTTTTCAAAGAACAACGGCGCCTTGGGGTCGTTGTCGAACCCCCCCACGTTGTAGCCCGCACTGAACACGGGGTGTTTTTGCGCCGAGGTGTCAGCGCGCACCACCACCACATGTACCGCTGAGTTGCGGTTGAGGGCATCGAAGTGGCGCAGCAGGGTCAGCAGGTCGTCATCGGTCAAGCTGTTGCGCGAGGAGGGGCGACATAAGGTGAGGGTCGCCGTGGCGCCTTCAATGTGTAGGGTGGGGGAGCCTTCATTCATAGGCTGTCATGTTAGCCAATCAACGGGTAGAGTTGGGTTTCGTCAAAAGACCCAGTGAAGGACCCGCCATGACCCGAGAAATTATGCAAGTCACGCCCTTGCCCACGTTCATGATGAACATGCTGCAAGAGGAGGATTACATCGTGCACGACCATACGCACATCATTGATCCAGGCGCCTTGAGCAAGGTGACAGCCTTGGTTGGAACAGGTGTCTCCAAGGTGGACAAGAAGTTGTTGTCGATGTTGCCCAATGTGAAGTTGATTGCCCTTTGCAGCGTGGGGTACGACGGCATCGATCTGGTGGCCGCTAAGGAAAAAGGGATCGTGGTCACGCACACGCCGGGGGTGCTGACTGACGACGTGGCTGATTTGGCCTTCGGTTTGGTGTTGTCGATGGGGCGACGAATTCCGCAAGCAGATCGCTTTGTGCGCAATGGCGACTGGGTGAGTGACCTATTTCCACTGACGCATAAAGTCTCGGGAGCGACACTCGGCATCGTCGGGATGGGGCGGATTGGCCAAGCCATTGCCAAGCGCGCAGTAGCATTTGACATGCGCATTTCATACACCAGCCGCGACGTGAAGTCTGAGCTGCCCTATACCTTCCATTCAACCGTTGAGGCGTTGGCCGAGGCTGTTGACTATTTGGTGGTGGCGGTGCCCGGCGGTGATGACACCAAGAATTTGATTGGCGCCTCTGTTTTGCAAGCGTTGGGAGCGCGTGGTGTTCTCATCAACATTGCGCGCGGGTCGGTGGTGAATCAACCGGTGTTGGTTCAAGCGTTGAAGGACAAAACGATCGCGGGGGCCGCATTGGATGTGTTCTGGGACGAACCGATCGTGGATCCAGAGTTGCGCCGCTTGCCCAACGTGGTCCTGACCCCGCACATCGCCAGCGCCACAGAAGAAACGCGCCGTGCCATGGCGGCATTGACGATGGACAACTTGAGAGCTTTTTATGCAAAGCAGGCGTTGCCAACACCTGTGCCTGAGTGCCGATAACCAGAGATCATCCATGAGCATCATCCAGCAGCCGTTGCCTGTCCGACCTTATCGACGCATTGCGACGGAGGAGGCGTTTTCGCCCCCCGAGATGCTTGAAATTTACCGGCGCATTCTGGCCAAGGACGACGTGGATGTGGGGTTCAAACACCTGATGGGCTTCTACATGAGCAGTCCCAGTGAGCGTGCGCAACACATCATGCGGTGCCTGACTGACTTGGACGCATTGCGCTTGCAGCACATGGATGAGGCCGGTGTCGATGTGCAAGTGATTGGACTGACGTCGCCGGGTGTCCAGATCATGGACAAGGACACGGCCGTGGCCTTTGCCCCCGTGGCCAACGACATGTTGGCTGATGCCACGCGACGTCATCCCGATCGTTTGGTGGGCATGATTGCTGTCGCCCCGCAAGACCCCGCTGCGGCAGCCAAGGAAATTCAACGCGGCGTGAATCAGTTGGGCATGCATTCGGTGGTGATTAATTCGCACACGCAGGGTGAGTACCTGTCGGACACCAAGTTTTGGCCCATCTTTGAAGCCGCTGAAGCGATGGATACCCCCATCTACCTGCACCCCAATGCGATGCCTGCCAGCATGATCCAGCACTTCATCGAAGCTGGGTTGGACGGGGCGATTTACGGTTTTGGCGTGGAGACAGGGTTGCACGCTTTGCGCTTGATCACCTCAGGTGTGTTTGACCGTTTCCCTAAGCTCCAAGTCATCTTGGGCCACATGGGTGAGGCGTTGCCTTTCTGGGCCTATCGGCTCGACTACATGCATGCTGCGACGGTCAAGTCCAAGCGCTACACCAGTGTGCAGCCCATCCAACGCAAACCCAGCGACTACCTGCGTGAGAACTTCCACATCACCAACAGTGGTGTGGCGTGGGGTGCAGCACTCAAATTCACACAAGACTTCATGGGCCCCGACCGTGTGCTGTATGCGATGGACTACCCCTACCAATATGCGCCCGAAGAAGTGGCCATGCTGGAGAACCTAGACATGGCGCCTCAGGTGCGTCAGGCATTTTTCCAGGACAACGCTGAGCGCCTGTTCAAGATTCCCCCTGCTGCAAAAGCCGTTTGATTTCTATCAGTACAACAGGAGACAGTCGAATGACATTCATTCACCGCCGCCGCATGGCCGCATTGACGGTTGCAGTCATCGCTGGTTTCAGCGGGATGGTTGGGGCGCAAAGCAGCTACCCTAACCAATCCATCAAAATTATTGTGCCTTTCACGCCAGGTACCGGCATGGACACCATCGCCCGCGTGGTGGCGCCTCGTTTGAGTGAGCGCCTCGGCCAGCCCGTCGTCGTGCAAAACCAACCGGGCGCCAGTGGCAACATCGGCGCCGATGCGGTGGCCAAATCCACGCCAGATGGCTATACCGTCTTGATGGGGGCCAACACCATGTTGATTGCTTCGCAGCTCTACAAAAATACGAGCTTTGACCCAGTGAAGGACTTTTCATCCGTCTCGATGGCTGCCTACGGTTCCTTGATGCTGGTGGCCAACCCCAAGACGGGCATCAAATCGGTGACGGATTTGATCAAGCAAGCACAGTCAAAACCGGGCTCGATCAGCTTTGGATCCCCCGGCGTAGGAACGCCGCACCACATGGCCATGGAGTTGTTCAAACTCGAATCCAACACCTTCATGTTGCATGTGCCGTACCGCGGCTCTGCAGGCTATACGCAAGACTTGTTGGGGGGCGAACTCAATGTCGGCTTTTTGCCCGTGCATATTGCCCAAGGTTTTGTGAAGAGTGGGCGCCTGAATGCCTTGGCTGTCGGTAGCCTCAAACGTCACCCCGTTGCGCCCGAAGTGCCCACTTTTGAAGAGATGGGTGTCAAACGTGTGGATGTCGATCTTTGGTACGCCTTCTTTGTTCCTAGCAAAACACCTGCAGCTGTGGTGGCGCGACTCAACACCGAGATGGCCGCCATCTTGCGGCAAAACGAGGTGAAGGATATTTTGGGCAAGGCGGGCTTGGACGCGTCTGCCTCCAGCCCTGCTGAGCTGGCCGCCATCGTGCTCAAAGACTATCCCCGCTGGGGCACGGTGATACGCACGAAACAAATTTCTGCCGAGTGATTCAAGCCGTCGCTTGCCCCCGAGCGATGGCGAGTAAATGACGAGCATCCTTTGTGTTGATAGACATGTCTTGGCCGACCCAGGCAATGAATTGATCAGGACGAACCAGGACCCACTTGGCCTGATAGCGAGCAGTCTCGGCGCCTGATTCTTCATGGACGATCGCTAGCTTCACCCCCTCAGATGCAGCGGCTTCAGCAAAGATCTGAACGTCAGACGAGTCGACATCGAATGCAAGCAGGGTGAATGCATCCCCCAAGATGTCAAAAACATTTTTGCCTGATGCCAGTGTGGCAGGTGCCAAGTGGTGTCCCGCGCGCGCTTCAAATTGATGAGAACCTTTTGCGCTACAGACACGTGGCTCGGTGCTGCCTTGCCAGACCACGGGGGACCCTTCGTAGTTGGGCTCAAACGCATGCACCTCACCCACCGCACCTTGCGATCTTTCTGCCCAAGCTTTTTCGAAGGCAGCTTGGTCTTGCTGAGGATCAAATTTTTCTAAGAATTCTTTGTCCGTTTCAATTGACTTGGCAATGAAGTCATCGATGGTGGAGGCAAACACGGGGCGGCGTTCAGCGTCATACGAGTCGAGCAGCGCATCATCCCCCCAGCCTTGCAACTTAGCTGCCAATTTCCAGCCTAGATTGCGTGCGTCCTCAAAGCCTGAGTTGACGCCGTAGCCGCCATAAGGTGGGTGGCTGTGTGCGGCATCGCCGGCAATGAAGACCCTGCCCGCGCGGTACTGATCAGCCAAAGCAAACCGCAAATCCCAAAAGCCAATGTGCTGAAACTCAATTTCAAACTCAGCTCCTACGGATTCGTGGAGGTATTTTTTGAAGTCATAGTTGTCTGCTGTGGTGCCCATCGGCACGGGCGCATGAAAGAACCAAGTGTTGCCAAGGTCTACGCGGCCAAAAAACTTCCAATACCCTTTGAGCTCTGGGTGCAGCACGTTGTAAAACGATTTGCCAGGGAAGCGTGCAAGTAGCGTGTGAAGTTCTTGTGATTTGAAAACCAGCAGCACCATGCATCGGTCGTGGTCGGACAAGGTTTGTGTGATGCCCGCTTGCTCGCGGGTTGGAGACCGGCTGCCATCGCAGCCCACCACGTAGGATGCACGGATGGTTTGTTGTTGCTGGCTGCTGCGCTCAGTCAGCGTGACGGCGGCACTCTGGTTGTCTTGCGTGATGTGCTCTGCACCCCAGCCGAACAGCGTCTTCACGGTGGGCAGCGCAGCCACGCGTTGGCGTAAGACTTTTTCAGTTTCGTATTGCGGCAGGCGCTCGTTGTCTTTGAAGTAATACGG
>CAIODK010000370.1 GCA_903856995.1 uncultured Burkholderiales bacterium | reverse complement strand
TTTTTGTACATGCTGGTCAGGTCGGTGTAGTCTTTGGCGCGGTGGCCAAACTTCACGCCATCAAAGCGGCTCAGGTTCGAGCTGGCTTCGGCCGGCGCGATGATGTAGTACACGGGGATGGCCAGCTCGGTGCGAGGCAGCGTGATGGGCACGAGCTTGGCGCCTTGAGCTTCCAAGGTTTTGAGCGCTGCGTCAATCGCGGTGCGCACGTCAGTGGCGAGGCCTTCGCCAAAGAACTCTTTGGGGATGCCTATGCGAAGCCCAAGCAAGCTGTCGCCAAGCTTGGCCGAGAAGTTCTCGGTAGGCATGTCTAGCGAAGTGGAGTCGCGGTCCAAATCAGGGCCGCACATGGCGGACAGCAACAACGCGCAGTCTTCGGCGTTGCGGGCCATGGGGCCGGCTTGGTCGAGGCTAGAGGCGTAGGCGATCATGCCGTAGCGGCTGGCGCGGCCATACGTGGGCTTGATGCCGGTCACGCCGCAAAAGCTGGCGGGTTGGCGAATCGAACCGCCCGTGTCGGTGCCGGTGGCAGCCGGCGTCAAACGCGCGGCCACTGCGGCGGCGCTACCACCGGAGGAGCCACCGGGGATGCGCGAGGTGTCCCATGGGTTGGTCACCGCGCCATAGGCGGAGTTTTCATTGCTCGAACCCATGGCGAACTCGTCGCAATTGAGCTTGCCCAACGTCACCATGCCGGCGTCGCGCAGGCGTTGCACCACGGTGGCATCAAAGGGTGAGCGGTAGCCTTGCAGAATCTTGGAGCCCGCGGTGGTGGCGAAGTCTTTGGTTACAAAGGCGTCTTTGTGGGCGATTGGTACGCCTTCGAGCGGGCCCGCTGTGCCAGAGGCCAGTTTGGCGTCAGAGGCTTGGGCTTGAGCTAGGGTGGCTTCGCTGTCGATATCCAAAAATGCGTTGTGTGGGTTGCCGCCGGTGCGGGCCAAAAAACGTGTCGCGACTTCGATCGCGCTGACTTGTTGGGTCTGTAATAGGCGGGCCAATTGGGCCACGCTGAGGGTGTGTAGATCGCTCATGGCTTACTCAATGACCTTGGGAACCAAGAACAAACCACGCTCAACGGCGGGGGCGCTACGTTGGTTGGCTTCACGTTGGTTGGGCTCGCTGGCCACGTCGGGGCGAAGGCGAAGCTCGATGCGGGCGCCTTGCATGGCGTCCACTGGATGGGCCATGGGCACCACGCCCGAGGTGTCAACAGCGCGGATTTGCTCGACGATGGTGAAAAAATCGTTGATTTTGCTCAGCATACGGGCTTGTTCGTCGGGCTGCAGCTCCAGCCGGGCCAGATTGGCGATGCGGCTGATGTCTAGGTCATTCAGGGACATACATTTATAAGGGAGAACCCCGCGGTTTACGGGCGATGCGGTATTATCTCGCCTTTGTGTCCGCGCTCGCGGGCAAGCTTTGAGGATAGACATGTTTGGATCTTTTCGTCGGTATTTCTCTACCGATTTGGCGATTGACTTGGGTACCGCCAACACCCTAATTTATGTGCGCGACAAAGGCATCGTGCTGGACGAGCCGTCGGTGGTTTCGATCCGTCACGAAGGTGGACCACAAGGCAAGAAGACGATTCAAGCCGTGGGTCGCGAAGCCAAGGCCATGTTGGGCAAAGTGCCAGGCAACATCGAAGCCATTCGCCCCATGAAGGACGGCGTGATTGCCGACTTCACCGTGACCGAGCAAATGCTCAAGCAGTTCATCAAGATGGTGCACCCCCGCTCGGTGTTCAGGCCTAGCCCGCGCATCATCATTTGCGTGCCTTGCGGCTCGACCCAAGTGGAGCGTCGTGCGATTCGCGAATCCGCTCTGGGCGCTGGCGCCTCTGAGGTGTATTTGATCGAAGAGCCCATGGCCGCAGCCATTGGTGCAGGTTTGCCGGTGTCGGAAGCTTCCGGCTCAATGGTGGTGGACATCGGTGGTGGCACGACTGAAGTGGGTGTGATCTCCCTCGGCGGCATGGTCTACAAAGGCAGCGTGCGCGTCGGTGGCGATAAGTTTGACGAAGCCATCATCAACTACATCCGTCGCAACTACGGCATGTTGATTGGCGAGCCAACGGCTGAAGCCATCAAGAAAAAAATTGGTTCTGCGTTCCCTGGCTCAGAAGTCAAGGAAATGGAAGTCAAAGGCCGCAATTTGTCAGAAGGCGTGCCACGCTCATTCACGATTTCTTCCAACGAAATTTTGGAAGCTTTGACTGACCCCCTGAACAACATCGTCTCTGCCGTGAAAAACGCGTTGGAGCAAACACCGCCAGAACTGGGCGCAGACATTGCCGAGCGCGGCATGATGCTGACCGGCGGTGGTGCATTGTTGCGTGACCTCGACCGCTTGTTGGCTGAAGAAACTGGCTTGCCAGTTTTGGTGGCCGAAGATCCGCTGACTTGCGTGGTGCGTGGTTGTGGTTTGGCCCTTGAGCGTATGGAGCGTTTGGGCTCCATCTTCACGAGCGAATAATTCAGTGCCACTGGGCACCCTAGACAGCTCCACTCCGGCCTTCTTCAAGCAAGGCCCGTCCGCCGTCTCCAAGTTACTTTTCTTCAGCGCCGTGTCGGTGCTGTTGATGGTGGCTGACGCGCGTTTTGGTGTGACCCAGCCGCTGCGCGCCACCTTATCGGTGGCGCTGTATCCGGTGCAATGGTTGGCCATGCGTCCGCAAGTGCTGATGGCGTACTCAGGCGACTACATGGAAGCGCGTGAGGTGGCGCAAGCCTCTGAACGCGATGCCCGCGACCAGCTTTTGTTGCAGGCCCGACGCTCTGGCCAAGTCGAACAGCTGGCGCTCGAGAACAAACAGCTGCGCGAGCTTTTGCAGCTCAACCAACGCTTGGAAACCAAAGGACAGGCCGCTGAAGTGCTCTATGACGCCGCCGACCCCTACACCCGCAAGCTCATCATCGACAAGGGTATGGTCAACGGCATTCGGGCCAGCTCTCCCGTCATGGACGAGCACGGCATCTTGGGTCAAGTGACACGGGTATTGCCCTTGCTCAGTGAGGTGACGTTGGTGACCGACCGTGAGCACTCCATCCCCGTGCTCAACACCCGCACCGGCGCGCGTGGCGTGGCTTACGGCGAGTCGGGCGGAGCACCTTTGTTAGAGCTGCGTTTCATGGCGACCAACGCGGATATCGAAGTGGGCGATCTGTTGACCACCAGTGGCGTTGACGGCATCTACCCTGCAGGCATTTTGGTCGGCAAGGTGACCAAGGTCGAGCGCCGCGCCGAAACTGTATTTGCACGTATCTTGTGCGAGCCCGTGGGGCGTGTGCAGGGTGCACGTCATGTGATGGTGCTGGATCCTTTGATTGACCAATTGCCGCAGCGCCCCCAAATTGAAAAGCAAGTGCCGTTTGTGGCACAAAAAGGAGGCCGCCGATGATCATGCCGCGCGGCCACCAGTTGTTGTTGCCAGCCAATCCTTTGTTCATTTTGATGTCGCTGATGTTGGCCCTGTTTACCAACATGGTGGTGAACATGAGCATTGTCGGGAATGCCGCGTGGATGCCAGACTTCTTGGCTTTGGTGCTGGTCTTTTGGTGCGTGCACCAGCCACGCTTGGTGGGCATTGGGGTGGCATTTTTCTTTGGCGTGGCCACGGATGTCCACCAGTCGGCCTTGCTGGGCCAGCATGCGTTGAGCTACACCGCTTTGGGTTTCATGGCCATCATGGTGAACCGTCGTTTGTTGTGGTTCACGGTGCCCTCACAGGCCATGCAAGTGCTCCCACTGTTTGCGATTGCGCACGCCTTGGAGTTGACGGTGCGCATGATGTCGGGCGCCTTGTTTCCTGGCTGGATGATCCTTGCTGCTCCGTTGTTAGAGGCCTTGCTGTGGCCCGTGGTCAGCATCATTTTGTTGGCGCCTCAGCGCCGGGCCCCTGACCCGGACGCGAACCGACCGCTATGAGGGTGATTCGCGACATCGAGTCCGACCTGCGGCGTTTCAGGTCGCGCATGGTGGTGGTGACGGGCATGATTTTGGTGCTGTTCGGTCTGCTCTCGGTACGCTTGTTTTATTTGCAGGTGATCCGGTACGACGATCTCAACGCACAAGCAGAAAACAACCGCACGGCCATCGTCCCCATCGTGCCCAACCGCGGCGTCATCATGGACCGCAACGGCATTGTGTTGGCCACCAACTATTCAGCCTACACACTTGAAATCACGACATCCAAGGTGGTGTTTCCGATCGAAGAGGTGATTGAACAGCTGTCTGGCGTGATTGATATTCAATTGCGTGACAAGCGACGTTTTAAAAAGCAACTGGGTGAATCTAAGAGCTTTGAATCAGTGCCGATTCGCACCCGCTTGACTGACGAGGAAGTGGCGCGTTTTGCTGCGCAACGCTACCGATTTCCTGGCGTTGAAATTCGGGCGCGTTTGTTTCGAAACTACCCGTATGGCCAAACGGCCAGCCATGTCATCGGCTACATCGGGCGTATCAACCCAGCGGAAAAAGGCAAGATTGAAGAGTCAGAAGACGCGGGCAATTACCGCGGTACCGACTACATCGGCAAGCTCGGTGTGGAGCAAAGCTACGAGACACAGTTGCACGGCACCACAGGCGTACAACAGATGGAAACCTCGGCGGGTGGACGCGCGGTGCGCCGCTTGAACAGCAGCCAAGCGATACCCGGCAATAGCGTGGTGCTGTCGATTGACATCAAGCTGCAAAAGCTGGTCGAAGATTTGTACGGAAAACGCCGAGGCGCGTTGGTGGCGCTAGACCCAAAGACAGGTGAAGTCTTGGCGTTTGTGAGCAAGCCCACCTTTGACCCGAACTTGTTTGTCGATGGCATTGACTCTGAAAATTGGCAGGCCTTGAATGAGTCCCTAGACAAGCCCTTGCTGAACCGCGCTTTGCGTGGCACCTATCCACCGGGATCGACCTACAAACCGTTCATGGCCTTGGCCGCTCTGCAAACCGGTAAGCGCGGTGAGAAAACCCTTATTTCTGACCCCGGTTATTTCATGTTCGGCAACCACCGTTTCCGAGACGACAAAGAAGGTGGTCACGGTTCGGTGGATATGTACAAATCCATCGTCGAATCCTGCGACACCTACTACTACACCTTGGCGCGCGACATGGGCGTGGACCTGATGTATGAACAAATGATGCCTTTGGGCTTTGGTCAGATCACAGGCATCGACATTTTGGGTGAATCACGTGGGGTGTTGCCATCGACCGAATGGAAGCGCAATACCTACAAGAAGCCTGAGCAGCAACGCTGGTACTCGGGTGAAACCATTTCATTGGGTATTGGACAGGGCTACAACAGCTTCACCATGCTTCAAGTTGCGCATGCCATGGGCACGGTGGCGAACAATGGTTTGAAGATGAAACCGCACTTGGTGCGCGAAGTCGTAGACGTGGAAACCAAGGTCTCCACCCTCGTCGCCAAAGAGCCTGTGGGCCAATTGCCGCTGACGCCTGAAAATCTTGAGATTATCAAACGGGCCATGGTTGGTGTGAATATCGCAGGCACTTCGGCCAGCAGTTTTGTAGGCGCGCAGTATGTCAGTGCGGGCAAGACGGGCACGGCGCAGGTGTACACGGTGAAGCAAAACGAGAAGTACAACGCTTCCACCATTGATGAGCGCATGCGCGACCATGCTTTGTTTGTGGCCTTTGCGCCAGCAGAGGACCCCAAAATTGCCTTGGCCATGGTGGTGGAAAACTCCGGTTTCGGTGCCCAGAATGCAGCGCCTATTGCCCGTCGTATTTTCGATTTTGTCATCATGGGCCAGTACCCCTCGCTAGAGGATATTGAGGCCGTGCAAAAAGGCCAGGCCACGCGACCTCTTGGCAAACCGCGTTCAGTGGCCAGCGTGCCTTGGCCACCCAAGTTGATAGAGATCGCGCCAGAGGGCTCGGCAGCACAAGTTAAGCCTGCCGCTAGCAGCGCACGCTAAGGGGCTAAGGGGCTAGGCGCCAACATCAGCGCAAAAACGCGTCGTAGCTGGTTTTGCAAATCAGTGCACTCACCACCACGATGAACATACCGCGTACAAAACCGGCGCCGTGTTGCAACGCCATGCGCGTCCCCAGCAAACTGCCCGCCACGTTGGCGATCGCCATGGGCAAGGCTAAATGCCACCACACATGACCTTTCAGGGTGAACAGCACCAGTGCCGCGAGATTGCTGGACAGGTTCAAGATCTTGGCGGCGACAGACGCATTGAGAAAGTCGTAACCAAGCCAACGCACCAGTAAAAACACAAAAAAACTGCCGGTACCCGGACCAAAAAATCCGTCGTAAAAACCGATCGTCAAGCCGATAGAGCAGGTGGCCAGCAGCTCGGCGCGACCGCTGAAGCGTGGCGCGTGGTGACGCCCCATGTCCTTGCGAATCAGCGTGTAGAAAAGCACGGCGACGAGCACTACGGGGAGCAAGCGTCGTAAAAACTCAGGTGAAACTTGGGTCACCAGCCAGGCCCCGACGAATGAGCCAGCCATGGCAAGACCCGCGGCAGGTAGCAGGGCGGGCCATGACACCTGAACGCGACGGCTGTACTGCCAAGCAGCGAACGTAGTGCCCCAGACGGAAGCGCTTTTGTTTGTGCCAAACAGGGTTGCGGGTGCGGCCGATGGGTAGGCGGCAAACAAGGCGGGCAGCAAAACGAGGCCGCCGCCGCCCACGATTGAGTCCACAAAGCCGGCCAATGCCGAGGCAAAGGTGGTAAAAAAAAGTTCCATGCGGGGATTGTGGTCGTAAAGCGCGAGACCAAAAAAGCAAAAGGCACCGGGGTGACCGGTGCCTTTTCCAGGGTGACGCTCCTTGGGAAGCGTCTGTTATGTATGTCTCCTCAGACCCTCGTATCAACAGCGCTTGCGCTGTATCGAGTGCAGCAACTGTAAGGGCCGTTCATCATCATTTTCCCTAGGATTTTCCCTTGCGGACTTACCCGAGGGCGCAGGCGAATCAGCTTTGCTCAGCCTCATGGGCCAGCCATTGGGCAGCTTTCTCGGCCATCATCAAGGTGGGGCTGTTGGTGTTGCCGCTGGTGATGGTCGGCATCACGCTGGCATCGACCACACGCAGGCCACGCACCAAACCGCCGCGTCCATCACGGACCCGCAGCTCGGGGTCGACGACAGCCATGGCGTCATCGATGCGACCCATGCGGGCTGTGCCTACGGGGTGGAAGATGGTGGTGGCGATGTCGCCGGCCAAGCGGGCGAGTTCTTCATCGGATTGGTATTGCACGCCTGGCTTGTATTCCACAGGCTTGTATTTGGCGAGTGCCGGTTGGGCGGCAATACGGCGTGTGACGCGTAGGGAATCGGCTGCGACTTGGCGGTCTGCTTCGGTGCTGAGGTAGTTGGGTGCGATCTTGGGCGCATCCGCAAAGTTGGCGCTGGTGATGTTGACCGTGCCACGGCTGGTCGGGTTCAGGTTGCAAACGCTGGCGGTGAAGGCCGGGAAGCTGTGCAGCGGTTCACCAAACGCATCGAGGCTCAGTGGTTGCACGTGGTACTCAATGTTGGGGTGTTGCTGGTCTGGGCTGCTGCGTGTGAAGGCGCCTAGCTGTGAGGGGGCCATGCTCATGGGGCCGCTGCGGTTGATGGCGTATTCCAATCCAATCTTGGCCTTGCCCCACCAACGGTTGGCCAGGGTGTTGAGCGTGTCCACGCCTTGTACTTTGAAGACCGAGCGGATTTGCAAATGGTCTTGTAAGTTGGCCCCGACGCCGGGCAGGTCGACGACAGGCGCAATGCCGTTTTGCTGAAGCAACGCTGCGGGGCCAAGGCCTGAGAGCTGCAAGATTTGGGGTGTCCCAATCGCGCCTGCACACAGCACGACGGACTGCTTGGCCGTGGCCGTCACGTAGCCGGCTCCAGTCCAGACCTCAACGCCCGTGCAGCGCTGGGCGCCGTCGGCATCCGTACCCATCACCAGCTTGGCAACCTGTGCGGAGGACCATAGCTCGAAGTTAGGGCGTGCGTAGCAGGCGGGACGGATGAAGGCTTTGGCGGTGTTCCAGCGCCAGCCGCTTTTTTGATTGACTTCAAAGTAGCCCACCCCTTCGTTGTCGCCGCGGTTGAAATCGTCGGTGGCAGGGATGCCTGCCTCTACCGCTGCCTGTGCGAAGGCATCGAGTACATCCCAGCGCAAACGTTGTTTCTCGACGCGCCATTCACCGCCCGAGATGTGGTGGCGCAAAGTCTCGCCGTACACCGTGGTGTCAGCCAAAAGCACGTCGCTGCGTTGGCCTTTGGCGCCATGAAAGGCGTTGGCTCCCGCGTGGTGGTCTTCGTGAAGTTTGAAATAGGGCAGGGCGTTGTCCCAACGCCAGCGTGCGTCACCGGTGATGTCTGCCCATTGGTTGTAGTCGCGCGCTTGACCGCGCATATAAATCATGCCGTTGATGCTGGAGCAACCGCCCAAGACTTTGCCGCGTGGGTAACGCAAGCTGCGGCCATTCAGGCCAGCATCGGGCTCGGTGTTGTAGAGCCAGTCGGTACGGGGGTTGCCAATGCAGTGCAAATAGCCGACGGGGATGTGAATCCAGTGGTAATCATCTTTGCGACCCGCTTCGATGAGAAGCACGCGTTTGCTGGCGTTGGCGCACAGGCGGTTGGCCAAGAGGCAGCCAGCCGTGCCGGCGCCGACGATGATGTAGTCAAACTGGGTATCGCTCATGCAGGTGTCTCAATCGCTCTTATGAAAGTGTGGCGATGGTAGCGTGTTGAGACACGTCAGCCTAAGCGCTTACTTGGATGTGGGCATCACAAACTCAGCGCCCTTGCCAATGCTCTCAGGCCAGCGTTGCATGACGCTCTTTTGTTTTGTGTAGAAACGCACACCCTCTTCGCCGTACGCGTGCATGTCGCCAAACAAGCTCTTCTTCCAGCCGCCAAACCCGTGCCATGCCATGGGCACAGGAATGGGCACGTTGATGCCAACCATGCCCACTTGGATGCGGCGTGAGAACTCGCGGGCCACGTTGCCGTCGCGTGTGAAGCAGCTGACACCGTTGCCGAACTCATGGGCGTTGATCAGGTCGACGGCTTGGGCCAAGTCGGCCACGCGCATGCAACTCAAGACGGGGCCAAAGATTTCTTCTTTGTAAATGCGCATCTCAGGCGTGACGTTGTCAAACAAGGTGCCGCCCATCCAGAAACCGTTTTGGCAGCCGTCGCCGGCTTGTGAGGCGTCAAAGTGGCGGCCATCCACCAGCAGGCGCGCGCCTTCTTTCACGCCTTGTTCGATATAGCCGGTGATGCGTTTGTGCGCCACGTCGGTCACGATAGGGCCCATTTCGGCGGCAAGATTAGTGCCGTTCAGCACTTTCAAAGTTTTGGTGCGCTCAATCAGTTTGGGCATGAGGCGCTCGGCCACATCGCCCACCAACACGGCCACGCTGATGGCCATGCAGCGTTCGCCGGCAGAGCCGTAGGCGGCACCGATCAGGGCGTCGACCGCTTGGTCGATGTCGGCATCGGGCATGACCACCATGTGGTTCTTGGCGCCGCCCAAGGCTTGCACGCGCTTGCCGTGGTGTGCGCCGGTTTCGTAGATGTAGTTGGCAATCGGGGTGGACCCCACAAAGCTGATGGCCTTCACATCGGGGTGGACCAACAAGGCGTCGACGGCTTCTTTGTCGCCTTGCACCACGTTGAACACGCCATCAGGCAAGCCAGCTTGCTTGAGCAAGTCGGCCATGAACAAGGCGGCTGTGGGATCGATGGGGCTTGGCTTCAAGACAAAGGTGTTGCCTGCAGCGATGGCCACGGGGAACATCCAAGCCGGCACCATGACGGGGAAGTTGAAGGGTGTGATGCCCGCGACCACGCCCAAGGGCTGGCGCATGGTCCAGTTGTCGATGCCTGTCGAGACTTGCTCGGTGAAGTCGCCCTTGAGCAACTGAGGGATGCCAGTGGCGAATTCGACGATGTCGATGCCGCGTGACACTTCGCCTTGCGCGTCTGTGAATACCTTGCCGTGCTCGGCGGTGATGATGCGGGCCAACGCGTCTTTCTGTTGGTTCAGTAACTCCAAGAACTTGAACATCACGCGCGCACGTCGCAAGGGTGGTGTGTCTGCCCAAGCGGGGAAGGCTTTTTGGGCGGCCGCCACAGCGGCGTTCACATCGACCGCGTTGGCCAAACTCACGTTGCCGGTGACGGCGCCCGTGGCAGGGTTGTACACGGCCTGGCTGCGCGTGCTGGAGCCATTGGCAGCTGTGCCGTTGATGTGATGCGCGATGTGGTTTGTGCGGGTCATGGAGTGTCTCTTAGTGTTGGAAAGATGACGCAGTGTAGGCAGCGCGTTGGTTGGCCACAAGTGCGAAATCTTGAATTGATTGTTCAAAATAGTGAACAATCGAGGCATGCTGGATAAAAAAATACAGGATTCAAAGACCAATGAACTTTGGCACCACTTGCATTGGTTAAGCGTGCTGGCGCAGCAAGGTAGCTTTACCGCGGCAGCGGCGCGGTTGGGGGTGAGTAAGTCTGCGATGAGTCAGCGCATCGCAGAGCTTGAACGTGCCGCGCGCGTGTCCTTGGTGCAACGCACCACACGCAGCGTGCGTTTGACCGAAGCGGGTCAACGTTTGGTTGACGACACGCGCGCGTCGTTTGAGCAGATTGAACAAAGTTTTGCCCACGTGCGCGATTTGGCGGGTGTGCCCAGTGGTTTGCTGCGCGTGACCGCTCCGGTGGCTTTTGCGCGCCAGCAATTGGCGCCGCGGTTGACTGAGTTTTTGCGCGCTTACCCAGAGGTGCGTTTGGAGCTCGACATGTCAGATCGGCTCAGCAGTTTGGCGACCGAGGGCTTTGACTTGGCGATACGTCACACCGCCCGCCCGCCTGATACGCATGTGGCATGGACGCTGTGCAGCACGCACTCGGTACTGGTGGCGAGCAAAAGCTATTTGCGCCGTGCAGGCAAGCCGCAAACGCCCGCTGATCTGGAGAGTCACAACTGCCTGCACTACTTGCGCGCACCCGACACACCGACTTGGACCTTTGAGCGGCACGCGCCCAAAGCCAGCGGCGAGCGCATCACGGTTCCTGTGGCGGGGCAACTAGCCGCGAACAACAGTGAGGCCTTGCGCGAGGCGGCGGTGACGGGTTTGGGCATTGCCTTGTTACCCGATTTCAGTGCACAAACTTTGCTGCAGCAGGGCAAGCTGGTACAGGTGTTGCCAGATTGGCGGTTGGTCGGGGCATTTGCGGATCAGATCTATGCCATCCGCCCGTATTCGCCGCATGTGCCGCGTGCGGTGACGGCGTTTGTGGATTACTTGCGCCAAGCCTTGGCGGCTGGTTTTGGCGGGCAACGCCTTTAGCGACCGCCTGAAATCTCCATCAAACTCATGGTGGTGTAGCTCGAGGCATCGCTGAGCAGCCACACGATGGCTTGTGCCACTTCTTCGGCCGTGCCACCGCGCTGCATGGGTACCAAGTGCGCCAAATCCTGCACGCGGTTGGGCAGGCCGCCTGAAGCATGGATGTCGGTGTCAATCAGCCCAGGTCGCACGGCGTTGACCCGAATGCCGTCGACCGCCACTTCTTTGGCTAAACCGATGGTGAAGGCGTCAATCGCGCCCTTGGCCGCCGCATAGTCCACGTATTGACCCGGTGCACCCAAGCGGGCCGCCGCGCTAGACACATTCACAATGCTGCCGCCTGTGCCGCCATTGGCCGTGCTCATGCGACGCACCGCTTCGCGGGCACAGGCGAATGAGCCGAGTACGTTGATGCGCATCATGCGCTCCCATCTGGCCCAACTCATGTGCTCCACTTTGGCGGTGACGTCCACCACACCTGCGTTGTTGACCAAGCCCGACACACGACCCAACTTTGCATCGATCTCCGCGAACATATGCAAGATTTGCGCTTCATCACCCACGTCGGCTTGCACGGCGAGGGCGTTGCCGCCCGCCTCTTGAATTTGCTTCACGACCGTGTCGGCTGCCGCTGCGTGGGTGGCGTAATTCACAGCCACAGTCCAGCCGTGTTGAGCCGCAAGAACTGCGGTTGCGGCACCAATGCCTCGGCTGGCGCCTGTAATTAAGAGAACGGGGTTCAAGGGGGACTCCTAGGCGCTGGGTTGGGTGGAATTGAACGATACACGAACTGTTCTAAAAACGAGTAACCTGTTTGATAGTTGCTTCCATAAACTTCAAGAGAGACCTGCTATGCCCGTTCGACTCCATGCCGCCGATGGCTTTGAATTTCCCGCCTATGTTGCCCAACCCAAAGGCAAGCCCAAAGGCGCCGTCGTGGTGGTGCAAGAAATTTTTGGCGTGAACGCGCACATTCGCGAAGTCGCGGATGGCTATGCAGCACAAGGCTATTTGGCCGTGGCGCCCGCGACGTTTCAGCGAGCCAAACACGGCGTGGACTTGGGCTACACACCCGATGATATGCAAGCCGGCATGGTGCTCAAAACAGCAATAGAAGCCTTGCCCGCTCCTGGCGTCATGGCTGACATCCAAGCTGCGGTCGATTACGCGGGGAAAACCAGTGGCGGCAAGGTGGGCATCGTTGGGTATTGCTGGGGCGGCTTGCTCACGTGGCGTGCGGCTTGTGGGGTCAAAGGCCTAAGTGCTGCGGTGCCTTACTACGGCGGCGGTTCGACGACGGACGAAGAAATCGCCCGTCATCCCCATTGCCCTGTGCTGGCGCATTACGCTGAAGATGACCATTGGATTCCGTTGGAAACCGTTGAGAAGTTCAAACACGCACACCCTGAGGTGGCGTTGTATCTTTACCCAGCTCACCATGGTTTCAACTGTGACCACCGTGGCGCTTACCAAGAGGCGTCGGCCAAGTTGGCGCTAGAACGTACCTTGGCATTTTTCGCCCAGCATTTGGCTTGACCTTTAACAGGTCAAGACAGGCCGTGCAGTTTCTTGGCGGCGTCGATCGCGAAGTAGGTGAGCACGCCGTCTGCGCCGGCGCGTTTGAAGGCGAGCAGGCTTTCCATCATCACCGCATCGTGGTCTAGCCAGCCGTTTTGTGCGGCGGCTTTGAGCATGGCGTATTCGCCTGAGACTTGGTAGGCAAAGGTGGGGACGTGGAACTCGTCTTTCACGCGGCGCACGATGTCCAGATACGGCATGCCGGGCTTGACCATCACCATGTCGGCGCCTTCGGCGATATCCAGCGCCACTTCGCGCAAGGCTTCGTCGGTGTTGCCGGGATCCATTTGGTAGACCTTCTTGTCGCTTTTGCCGAGGTTGGCGGCAGAGCCCACCGCATCACGGAAAGGGCCGTAGAACGCACTCGCGTACTTGGCACTGTAGGCCATGATGCGCGTGTGGATCAGGCCTCTTGCTTCTAATGCTTGGCGAATGGCGCCAATGCGCCCGTCCATCATGTCGCTGGGGGCCACGATGTCCACGCCAGCGTCGGCTTGTGTCAGCGCTTGTTTGACCAACATGGCGGTGGTTTCATCGTTGAGGATGTAGCATGTGTCGTCCAGCAACCCATCTTGACCATGGCTGGTGAAGGGGTCGAGCGCCACATCGGTCATCACACCGAGCTCAGGGAAGCGTTTTTTTAGCTCGCGCACCACATGGGGTACAAGGCCGTCGGGGTTGGTAGCTTCTAGGCCATCGGGTGTTTTGAGGTGGCTGCTGATCACGGGGAACAGCGCCATCACGGGTATGCCGAGCTTCACGCATTGC
>CAIODK010000369.1 GCA_903856995.1 uncultured Burkholderiales bacterium | reverse complement strand
CCAATTGATTGGTTACGGCTTGGTCGTCGGCTTGCAAGGCACGGGTGACGATGCCTCTGTGCCCTTCACCACGCAAAGCATGAAAGCCATGCTGTCGCAAATGGGTGTTCGCATTGACGGCCCTTTGACCGACTTTGAAACCGCCGCCACCGCTGCCCGTGTGGACATCAAAAACACCGCTGCGGTGTTGGTGACGGCCGACCTGCCTGGCTTTGCCAAGCCTGGCCAACGCATTGACATCAACGTGTCGGCGATTGGCAAGGCCTCTAATTTGCGCGGTGGTAGTTTGATCATGACCGCCATGCGCGGTGTCGACGGCGAGATCTACGCCTTGGCGCAGGGCGCATTGACAGCGACCGGCATCGATGCCAGCGCCGCTGGCTCGAAAGTACAAATTGGTGTTCCCACATCGGCCCGCATTCCTGGCGGCGCCATCGTGGAACGCATTGTGGACACGCCGTTTGAGTCGGCTGAAAACGTGATCTACAACATTCGCGAAAGCGATTTCTCCACCACCACGGCCATCGTCAACGCGATCAATAAAAAATTTGGCGGCGACGTGGCACAAGCCATTGATGGTGTATCGGTATCGGTACGAGCCCCCCAAAACTTGAACCAACGTGTGGCATTCATGAGCATGATCGAGGCCCTCGAGGTCACCCCAGGTGAGCCTCCTGCACGTGTGGTCATCAACTCACGCACAGGCACGGTGGTGATTAACCGATCGGTGCGCGTCACAGCGGCAGCGGTGTCGCACGGCACGATCTCGGTTGCCATCACGGCCACCAACGAAGTGTCGCAACCCAATATGTTGGCGGGTGGTCAAACCACCGAGGTCCAAAACGCAGATATCAAAGTCAGCGAACCCAACAAGCCCATGTTCTTGTTCCAGCCGGGTGTGGAGCTGCGCCAAATTGTGGATGCGGTCAACCAAGTGGGCGCGACGCCTTCTGCTTTGATCGCCATTCTTGAAGCCTTGAAAAGCTCCGGCAGCCTGCGCGCCGAGCTGGTCATCATCTAAGCGAGACTTGACATGAGCAACCCCGTCGACACCTCCACCTCAAAGTCCTATCTGGACTTCGCGGGCCTGGGCGAGTTACGCGGACAGGCTCAGCAAAACCAAGACAAGGCGCTCAAAGAGTCAGCCCAACAGTTTGAAGGCTTGTTCATTCAAATGATGTTGAAGTCCATGCGTGAGGCCAATGCGCCCATGAAGGACGAAGACAACCAATCCCAAGCCATGGAAACGTTTGAGGGCATGTTTGACAAAGAGGTCTCTTTGCAAATGTCCAAACGTGGCGCCATGGGCGTGGCCGATTTCATGGCCCGTGCAGTCAAACAACAAACCACGCCAACCCTCAGCACCGCCGACATGCTCAAAGCACGTGGCCAAGCTGGCATGGCGTTGAACCCCAAACAAGAGGCGATCCCATTGCCCACAGCGGCCGATTTGGCCAAAGGCTTGGCAATGGAAAAGCCCATGCGCATCAAGAGCTTGCAAGAGTTCAAGATGCCTTTCTCCGGGGGCTTTAAATGAGTGACATGCTTGGCATCAGCAGTGGTGCAATTGGTGCGTATCAACGGGCGTTGAGCACCGTCAGTAACAACATCGCCAACGTCAACACCGAGGGCTACTCGCGTCAAGACGTGGTGTTGGCCGACTCTGCGCCTAAAAAATTGGCCAGCATGTACGTCGGTACCGGCGTCATGTTGCAAACCATCAAGCGTCAGTTTGACGCCTTTGCCGAATCCAACCTGCGCAGCAGCACCAGCGATTTGGCCAGCCAAAAACCAATGGTCGATTACGCCAAGCGCGTGATGGACGTGATGGGCGACAAAAGCATCGGCTTGAGCTCGGCCTTGGATACGTTCTTTGCCGCAGCCGGCTCACTCTCGGCAGACCCTGCCTCGAGCGTGTTGCGTACCAGTTTCATGACCAGTGCCGACGGCGTTGCTTCGCGCTTCGGAGAGCTGTCGTCACAGATGAACTTGATCTCGACCGAGACCCGTCAGGGCTTGGACAGCGCTGCGACCCAAGTCAACACCTTGACCAGCCAACTCGCGCTGATCAACCAAAACTTGACCAAGTCGCCCACACTAGAAGGGCAGCCCGCAGAATTGCTCGATCGTCGTGATCTGACCTTGCGCCAACTGTCAGACCTGGTGCGCACCAAAGTCACGTTCACGATCAACGGCAGCGTCAACGTGAGTTTGGGAACCACCATGACGCAAGGCCTCGTGGTCGATGGCAACAGGTCGCGCCCGATCGGTGTCAACAGCGCCGTGAAAGACAAAGTCGAGCTGGTGCTAGACCCCTATGGCAACACCGAGTCGCTCGCTAGCGTTAGTGGCGGCCAGATTGGTGGCTATCAAAACTTCATCAGCCAAGTGCTAGAGCCTTCGCAGAAAAATCTGAGCGCCTTGGCCCGCACATTTGCCACCGAAACCAACGCGATCCAAAAAAACGGCATCGATGGCTACGGCCAAATGGGCCAAGACTTGTTCGCCTTTGACCCCGCCGCCACCTCGGATGCCCAAGGCATTCGTCTGGCTTTGAATGACGGCATGCGTGTCGCCACAGCGGCACAGTTCCGCGTGAGCGAGGGCAACACCAACGTCACGACCACGCGTGCCAGTGTCAAGTTCACGGGTCAAACGCCCACCACGGCGCTCAGCAATTCGCAGCTCGTGAACAACCCCAACAAATCCGCTGCCGTCACCTTCAAGGTGGACGGCGCGCGCGTCTACACCCCCGTCACCACCCTGTCGGCTGGCGTGAAGGCCACCTTTTATTTAGACCAAGCAGCACCTGGCCAGCAATTGCAAGTCATGACCCGTGACGGTCGCCAGCTCTTGGGCCACGCCCTGACTGAGACTGAGAAATATCAGCTCTTCACCCCCGCCAATGGCTTTGCTGCCAATGCCAATTACAGCGACGCCTACCTTAACCAATCCGGTGCCAAGGCCTACCGTGGGATCGACATGTTCTACGGCGCCAAAGCCACCGTGTTGTACGGCCAAAACTTTGACCAGTTCGGTACCGCCGGCCCCGCCATTCCCTTGCCGGCCTCGATGGACACCGCACGCATCGGCTCGGCCAACTTTCAGGTCGCGGCAGATGCCATCACCTTGAATGGCGTGTCTCTGCCTCAGTTCGACGGTGTGGCGAGCTCCGCCATCACCATCGCAGCGGTGAACGTCGGCACGACGCCAACCCCCTTTGCTTTTCAGGCCTTGGTGTCTGGGCAGTTGGTCAGTGCCACTGTCCCTGTTGGGGCGACCACCAACCTAACAGCTTTGGCCGCATCGCTCAGCACCAGTCTGCTGTCGCAGGGCCTCGTGGTCACCACCCTCAACAACGGCGCAGATTTACGCATCACCGATGCCAAAGGGCGCGACATCAGCGGCGTTTCGTTGATACCAACGTCCACAGCCACAGGCGCCTCCGTGGGCGATATCAGCGTCAGCGCTGCCCCCGTGCAGGTGGCCAACTGGATCAACGGCCGCTCTCAGGCCTTGGTGGTGAACGCGCAGTTCGGCACGGGTGCCACACCTGGGTTCTCCAACTTTCAGGCGACCGTGGGTGGCGTACCTTTCAAGTTAGATGTGCAGAGTGCCACAAGCTTGGCAAGTTTGGCAAGCACCCTGCAGCAAGCCTTCCGTACCCAAGACAAGAGCAACTCGATCTCTGTGTTGGTCGATGGCACCGACCTCAAGATCACCGACTTGCAAGGCCGTGCGTTCAAAGATTTCTCTCTCACCCCAGCCGACGCAACCTCGTTGGCAACGGGCGGCAAGGTGACGATTGACAACAGCAATCTGTCCAAAACCAATGTGCGCGCGGAAGTGTTCTCTGAAATCCGTGTGCCTGTGACGCAGTTGAACCTTGCCAAAGAGTTGAAGCTCAACGGCCACACAATCACAAACTTTAAAACGGCCAGTGAGTTGGTGACACGCATCAATGCCGCCGGTGCTGGCGTGACCGCCAGCATTGAGGCCAATGGTGAGCTGGTCATTTCAGACCCGCTGGGTAGCCCCATCACCGTCAACGCCACAGCCAGCGGCAACGTGCTCGACATTCAACCGACCTCCTATGGCGGTCAAGTCCGCATGGTGCAAGTGTTGCGTGACGTGCTGGTGCCTGCAACCGATGTGGATTTGAAGAAGCCACTTCAAATCAATGGCTTCAACCTGAGTCAAGGTGCTTACGATTTACCCGCATCTTTTGCGCAAAGCTACGCGGTTGACTTTTCTCCCTCCCAATCTGTATCGGCTGCAACGCCTGAAGCTTTAGCCATCGCCTTGAATGCCAATGTGGAATTCAAAGCGGGCTTTAAAGCCTCGTCCGTCGGTACCCGTGTGGTGATTTCTCCTTTGAGTGCTGACGCGACGGACGCAGACATTGCAAACCGTTTCACCGTCAAATCAAGCGGCACGGTTTTGATGCCGCAGACTTTGAAAACCGTCGCTGATTTGGCGCTCCGCATCAGTGCCAGCAGCGAGGCAACAGGTGTCGTCGCTGACGTCGACGTGAATGGCGATTTGCGAATCAGCACCACCGATGAAAAAGGCAACCGAGCCATCTCGATTGGCCCAGGCAAAGACGTCAACGGTCGGTACGTTGCCAACGCCTTGGGGTTAGAGCCCGCTGACTACGACGTCACGGCACGCCTCAAACGCCTGCAACTCAACCCAGACTTCAACCCAGACATCCGTCTGTCGTTTGGCACTGCGGGCGACCCATCAGACTTGGCCAAAATTGGCTTGCGTACGGGTGCCTATGTACAAAACGGCAACCCCGATGACTTGCTGTTGTTTGTCACCGGCAAAGGCGCCGCCAATGTGGCCGTGGGCTTTGAAGGTGCTCCAGACAACGTGCGCGACAGCTTGCGCGGCCAATCGCTGAGCATCAAATTCACGGCAGTCGACCGCTACAGCATCATCGACACCAAAACAGGCACCGAGTTGGCAGACCGCCGCTATGACCCGAGCGTGCTCGAACCACTGATTGACTTTGAAGGCCTGCAAATCAAACTCAGCCATGCCCCGTCAGTGGGCGACAGCTACAAGATCGACGGTAACTACGACGGCTTGGGCAACAACGTCAACATGCTTGACATGGTCGACCTCAACAAGAAACCCGTCACCAACGGCAAAACGATTGCCAACACCTACATCGACCAAATCAACAGCGTCGGTAACTTGGCCCAGCAATCCAGCATCACGCAGCAAGCGTTGACGGTGGTGAACGACCAAGCCATTGCGGCACGCGACAAAGTGTCGGGTGTGAATTTGGATGAAGAAGCCGCTGCCCTGATTCGCTACCAACAGGCCTACCAAGCCTGCGCAAAAGTGATGCAGACATCCGGCCAACTGTTCGACGCCATCATCCAGATTCGATGAAAGAGGTAACCCTTTATGAAAATTTCAACTAGCCTCTACTTCAACCGTGCCACCACGCAGCTTGGCAACGTCCAAGGCGAGCTGGCTAAAACGCAAGAACAGCTCTCGCTCGGCAAACAAATCGTCAAGCCCAGCGATGCGCCTGACAAGGCCGCCTTGGTGACACGCCTAGAGTCCGAGCTCAGCCGTCAGACCGGCTACCAAAACACACTCAAGTCCGTCAACGTGCGATTGACTGCAGAAGAAACCGCCTTGACCAACACCAGCGACGTGATGGTGCGCATCAAAGAGCTGGCCGTGCAAGCCGCCAACGACACCCTTGGCCCGCAAGACCGCCAAAGCATTGCGCTTGAAATGGGTAACCTCAAAGATCAGTTGCTGAGTCTGGCCAACAGCCAAGACAGCAACGGCAACTATTTGTTCTCGGGCAGCCGCACCGGCGTGCCTGCCTTCAGCAAAGACGCGGCAGGCCATGTGCTTTACCAAGGTGACCAAGCCCGTATGAAAGTCAACGTCGGCGACAGCCGCCGTATGAACCTCAACATGCCTGGCTCCGACGCCTTCACGCGCGTCGTCCGAGATGACGGCAAAGGCGGCAAAGTGGGCGTCGATTTCTTTCAGTCCTTGGACGACTTGGTGACGGCTGTCAGTGCTGGCGACCACAACAACATGCAGCGCGGCATCGCCGAGGTGGATACTTTGCAAAATGGCATCAGCCAAGGCTTGGGCCAAATTGGCTCGGACTTGAGCATCGTCGACAT
>CAIODK010000368.1 GCA_903856995.1 uncultured Burkholderiales bacterium | reverse complement strand
CGAGATCGAAGCCAACGACACCATCATCATCCGCTACGCACGTGCAGAAATGGGTCAAGGCAGCATGACGTCTGCCCCCATGATCATTGCTGAAGAGCTGGATGCCGATTGGAAAAAAGTCCGCGTCGAATACGCCACCGCACACGAAAATTTGCGCACCAAACGCGCCTATGGCGACATGGCTTCGGTGGGTAGCCGCACCATTCGTAACTCGCAAGAGTACTTGCGCAAAGCAGGTGCCACCGCTCGCGAAATGTTGGTTGCAGCAGCAGCGCAACAATGGGGCGTGCCCGCCAGCGAATGCAAGGCATCGCTCAACAAAGTCACACACGCTGCCAGCAAGCGCAGCCTGAGCTACGGCCAGCTTGCCGCTGCAGCTGCCAAGCTCGAAGCGCCCAAAGAGGTCAAACTCAAAGACCCGAAAGACTGGACGATCATCGGCAAGCCTATTCCACGCATCGACATTCCAGACATCGTGACAGGCCGCATCAAATACGGCATCGACACTCAACTGCCAGGTATGTTGCATGCCGCGGTAGCGGCTTGCCCAGTGTTCAATGGCAAGGTCAAGAGCATGGACGCCTCCAAAGTGGAAAACCGCCGAGGCATCGTCAAGGTGTTAAACATGGGCGAGTTCGTGGCGGTGGTGGCCGACAACTGGTGGCGTGCCAAAGAAGCTTTGCGAGAAGTATCTGTCGACTGGGATGTGGGCGAACATGGCACGCTCAGCAGTGCGGCGATCATGACGCACTTCAAAGCAGGCATGGAGCAAGCCGAGTTGGCCGTGGCTCGTAACGATGGCAATGCGCCAGAGGCATTGGGCAAAGCGGTCAAGGTGATTGAGGCCGACTACTTCACGCCCTATCTAGCCCACGCCACGATGGAGCCGATGGTGTGTACCGCATGGCTGCAAGGCGACCAGCTGGAAGTTTGGTCATCCACCCAAAACCCTGAAGGCACATTGGCCGTCAGCGCTGCGACGGCAGGCATTCCACAAGCCAACGTGAAAGTACACCCTGTGCAACTCGGTGGTGGCTTGGGACGCAAGAGTCCGCAAGACTTCACGCGCCAAGCCGTGATGATTGCCAAAGCCATGGCTGGCAAACCCGTCAAGATGCTTTGGACCCGTGAAGAAGAAATTCAACATGGCCTGTACCGCCCTGCCAGTCTGATGCGTTTCAAAGCGGGGATGGACGCGAGCGGCAAGGTTGACGCATTGCACATCCGCGTGAGTGCCCCATCGATATTGGCCACGCTGCTCAAGCTGCCCTTGCCCAAGGGCATTGACGGCCAGGCGGTGGCCAGCTTCAACGACCATCCCTATGACATCCCCAACACCTTGGTGGATTACGCGCAGCGCAACACCAATGTGCCAGTGGGATTTTGGCGTTCGGTGGGCCATTCGCAAAACCCGTTTGGGCGCGAGTGCTTCATTGACGAATTGGCACTGGCCGCAGGCAAAGACCCCGTCGCCTTCCGCTTGGACATGCTGCCTAACAACGAGAAATCAAAGCGCGACCGCAGCATCCTTGAAGCGGTGACCAAAGCCGCAGGCTGGGGTAGCAAATTACCAGCAGGCGTGTTCCGTGGCGTGGCTGAAACCGAAGGCTATGGCAGCTGGACCGCTTGTGTGTGTGAGGTCTCCGTGAACGCCAAGAACGAAGTCAAGATCCACCGCGTGGTGATTGGCATCGACCCTGGCTACGCCGTTAACCCCGACAACATCGTGGCTCAGTTCCAAGGCAGCGTGGTGCATGGCTTGACGGCCATCTTCTGGGGTGAGAACACCATCAAAGAGGGCCGCGTGGAGCAATCTAACTTCCACGACTACCGCATGATGCGTCTGAACGAAATGCCAAAAGTAGAAGTGGTCATTGCACCCACGGGTGGCTTCTGGGGTGGTGTGGGCGAACCTGCGCAAGCGCCCTTAGCCCCTGCTTTGGTCAACGCCATTTCAGCCGCGATGGGCAAACGCATTCGCTCCTTGCCCTTAAAGAACCACGGACTCAGCTTGGTCAAAGCATGAGCGTCTCTGATGCCTATGCGCCGTCACGTCGGCGTTGGTTACAACACAGTTCATCGCTGGGGCTTGCTTGGGCAACCGTTCAAGCAAGCTCTACCTATGCGCAAAAAATGGAATCAGGTGAACTCAAGACCTTGGTGCAAATGATCAGCCCCATCACACAGGGCGCGAAGCTGCGGCAACAAGACGTGAACATCAGCGCGCCCGTGCTGGCGGACAACGGCTCGTTGGTTCCGCTCGGTGTACATGTACAAAGCCCCATGACAGCGCAAGACCATGTGACCCATCTGTACTTGCTGTCGCAACGCAACCCGGTCACACGCATGGCAGTGTTCCATATGGGGCCTTGGAATGGCCGTGCAGAAATCAACACACGTGTGCGGCTGGCAGGCACACAAGCTGTGGTGGCATTGGCGCGTTTGTCGAGCGGTGAGTTTCGCTATGCGCAGGCCGACATCATCGTCACCGAATCAGCCTGTGTGGATGCCTCATGAACCTAGCGCGCATGCATTGGCCCGAACGCATCAGCGCAGGCGATGTGGTGAAAGTACGCCTGCTGGTGCAGCACCCGATGGACACGGGTTACCTGCAAGATCTGCTGGGAAAAATGGTGCCGCGCAACGTCATTCGCTTGCTCACCTGCAAGCTGGGCTCGCGTGAAGTGCTAAGGGTCGAGCCCTCTTCAGGCATTGCGGCCAACCCATTGTTTGAGTTTTTTGTGCTCGCCACCGAGACCACCGAAATGCATGTGGAATGGGTGGACGACCGTGGCAACAGAGGGGAACACAAACAAACCATGATAGTTTTACCAACGGGGTCTTAAGCCAACACGCCAAGTCTTTTAGACGGGTTGAAATAGAAGAAGCCGCCAACCCTTTCAGGTTGGCGGCTTCTTTGCTTGAAACGCGAAGCGTTTACTTCTTGCTAGGCGGCAAGTCCGTACAGCTACCGTGCGCCACCTCCGCCGCCATGCCGATGCTTTCGCCCAGCGTGGGGTGGGGATGGATGGTTTTGCCGATGTCCACTGCATCTGCGCCCATTTCAATAGCGAGTGCAATCTCGCCAATCATGTCGCCCGCGTGCGTGCCGACCATGCCGCCGCCCAAGATCTTGCCGTGGCCCCCATTCGCATGCACCTCGGGTGAATCGTCAAACAGCAGTTTGGTCACGCCTTCGTCACGGCCGTTGGCAATGGCGCGGCCTGATGCTGTCCAAGGGAACAAGCCCTTTTTCACCTTGATGCCTTGCGCTTTGGCTTGGTCTTCGGTCAGGCCAACCCATGCAACTTCGGGGTCGGTGTAGGCCACGCTTGGGATGACGCGTGCGTTGAATGCAGCAGCTGCCAGCTCTTTTTTGCATTGCAGTTCACCCGCGATGACTTCAGCCGCCACGTGTGCTTCGTGCACTGCCTTGTGTGCCAACATGGGCTGGCCCACGATGTCACCAATGGCAAAGATGTGCGGCACGTTGGTGCGCATTTGAATGTCGACGTTGATGAAACCACGGTCGGTCACAGCGACGCCTGCTTTTTCAGCGGCAAGCTTTTTGCCGTTGGGCGTGCGGCCCACCGCTTGCAACACGAGGTCGTACACCTGCGGCGCGGGGGCCGTGCCACCCGGCTCAGCGCTCTCGAACGTCACTTCAATGCCTTCTGGCAAGGCGCGTGCACCCACCGTCTTGGTCTTGAGCATGATGTTGTCAAAGCGTTTGGCATTCATTTTTTGCCAGACCTTAACCAAGTCGCGGTCTGCACCTTGCATGAGGCCGTCCATCATTTCCACCACATCGAGGCGTGAGCCCAGTGTGCTGTAGACGGTACCCATTTCTAGGCCGATGATGCCGCCACCCAAGATCAGCATGCGCTTGGGCACATCTTTCAGCGCCAAGGCGCCAGTGCTGTCAACAACCCGAGGATCGTTTGGCATGAAAGGCAAACGCACGGCTTGTGAACCGGCGGCGATGATGGCGTTCTTGAACGCGATCACTTTTTTGCTACCGTTTTGTTCTTGCGCGGTGCCGGTGGTCTCCGACACTTCAAGGTGATGGGCACCCACGAAATGGCCCAAGCCGCGCACGGTAGTGACCTTGCGCATCTTGGCCATGGCGGCCAAGCCACCGGTTAATTTACTGATGACTTTTTCTTTGTGGCCACGTAGCTTGTCGATGTTGACGACAGGGGCACCAAAGTCCACGCCGAGTGCAGCCATATGGCTGACTTCGTCCATCACAGAAGCGACGTGCAACAGAGCTTTTGAGGGGATGCAACCCACGTTCAAGCACACGCCGCCCAAAGTGGCGTAGCGCTCGACGATGACCACGTTCAAGCCGAGGTCAGCCGCGCGGAATGCAGCTGAGTAACCACCGGGGCCACCACCCAACACGAGCACATCGCACTCAATATCGGCAGAGCCACCAAACGACGATGCCGTAGGTGCTGGTGGTGTTGCTGAAGCAACAGGCGCAGTCGGAGCTGCGAGAGGGGCAGCAGCTGACACTGGAGCCGCTGATGCCGCGGCACCCTCTGCGTCCAACACCAACACCACCGAACCTTGCTTGACCTTGTCGCCCAGCTTGATGCGTAACTCTTTGACCACGCCCGCGTGTGACGACGGGATTTCCATCGACGCTTTGTCGGACTCGACAGTGATGAGCGATTGCTCAGCTTTAACGGTGTCGCCGGGTTTGACCAACAACTCGATCACGGCCACTTCGTCGAAGTCGCCAATGTCTGGAACTTGGATATCAATCAATGCCATATCAAATCCTTAGAGTAGTACGCGACGGAAGTCGCCGAGGATTTGACCGAGGTACGCATTGAAGCGTGCAGCTGCGGCGCCGTCGATGACGCGGTGATCCCACGTCAAACTCAGAGGCAACATCAGGCGAGGCTGGAAAGCCTTGCCGTCCCACACGGGTTGTATGCTGCTCTTGCACACACCGAGGATGGCCACTTCGGGCGCGTTGATGATGGGCGTGAAGTACTTGCCACCAATGCCACCGAGGCTAGAGATGGTGAAGGTTGCGCCACTCATTTCTGCGGGGCCGAGTTTGCCGTCGCGGGCTTTCTTGGCCAGCTCACCCATCTCTTGGCTAATCTGCAACACGCCTTTTTTATCGCAATCACGGATGACGGGCACCATCAAACCATTGGGCGTGTCAGCGGCAAAGCCGATGTGCCAGTAGTTTTTATAGACCACAGCATCACCGTCGAGTGAGCTGTTGAACTCGGGGTACTTCTTGAGCGTGGCCACGCAAGCCTTGATCAAGAACGCCAGCATGGTGACTTTAACGCTTGCGTTATTTCCAGCTTTCGCCGCCTTTTCGTTCTCTAGGTTGGTCGAGACGCGGAAGGCTTCGAGGTCGGTGATATCGCAGTCATCATGGTTAGTGACGGCGGGGATCATGATGGCGTTGCGCAACAAGTTGGCACCGCTGATCTTCTTGATGCGGCCCATTTCTTTGCGCTCGATGGGACCGAACTTGGCGAAGTCGACCTTCGGCCAAGGGATGAGACCCAAGGCTGCGCCCCCATCTCCTCCAGCACCAGCGGACGCGCCACCCTTGGCAGTTTGCGCCTTGGTTTGTGTTGCACCGGCCATGACGGACTTGGTGAACGTTTGCACGTCGTCTTGTGTGATGCGGCCTTTGTGGCCACTGCCTTTGAGCTCCTCCAGCGGCACGCCAAGTTCGCGGGCGAACTTGCGCACAGAAGGCGATGCGTGTGGCAAACCCAAAGTGGGCGCGCCAGGTGCGTGTGCAGGCGCGGCGACAGCCGTCGCAGCAACGGCCACAGCGATCGATGCCGCCGCAGCAGGCACAGCGGCGGCCACAGAAGCAGCAGCAGCGACGGGCGCAGCGGCAGCCACAGAGCCTTCCAAGATGGCCATCAAGTCACCAATGTTGACTTTGTCGCCCACTTTGACTTTCAACTCTTTGAGCAACCCAGCGTGCGACGATGGAATTTCCATCGACGCTTTGTCGGATTCGATGGTGATGATCGACTGCTCCACCTTGATGGTGTCGCCAGGCTTCACAAACACTTCGATCACCGCCACATCGGTGAAGTCACCAATATTAGGGATGCGAACTTCGATCAAACCCGTGGCGCTCGCCGGCGCAGCCACAGCCACCGCAGCGGTTGCCGCAGGAACAGTGACTGGGGCGGCAGGCGCAACAGCTGCAGGCGCCGAAGCAACGGCAGCACCAGTAGCCTCCACCACCAACACAACCGAGCCTTGCTTGACCTTGTCACCGAGCTTGACGCGCAGTTCTTTGACCACACCTGCGGTACTCGATGGGATTTCCATCGACGCTTTGTCTGATTCGACGGTGATCAGTGACTGTTCCGCCTTGACGGTGTCACCTACTTTGACCAACAACTCAATGACGGCCACTTCGTCGAAATCCCCGATATCCGGGACTTGTACTTCTATCAATGCCATGTTTTGACTCCCGGATTTTTATGCGTACAGCGGGTTGATCTTGTCGACTTTGATGCCGTATTTCTTGATGGCTTCCACCACTTTAGAAACGGGCACTGTGCCTTCTTCGCTCAACGCTTTAAGTGCAGCCACCACGATGTAGTGGCGGTTGACTTCAAAATGTTCGCGCAGCTTGCTGCGGAAGTCAGAGCGGCCGAACCCGTCGGTGCCCAACACTTTGTAGGTGCGCCCTTTGGGGATGAACGGACGGATCTGTTCGGCATACGCCTTCATGTAATCGGTTGAAGCAACAACGGGACCGGTGTACGGATCCAACTGCGCCGTCACAAACGGCACTTTGGGTGCATCAGCGGGGTGCAACAAGTTGTAACGCTCTGCGTCTTGGCCGTCACGTGTCAGCTCGTTGAAACTTGGGCAGCTCCAAACGTTGGCAGCGACGCCCCAATCTTTGGCCAACAAATTGCGCGCTGCGATAGATTCGCGCAAGATGGTGCCTGAGCCCAACAAGTTCACGCGGGGTGATTTTTTATCGCCCTCGCCTTGTTGCAGCAAGTACATGCCCTTGATGATTTGTTCTTCGGTTCCAGGCGTGATGCCTGGCATCGCGTAGTTTTCGTTCAACAACGTGATGTAGTAGAAAACGTTTTCTTGCTTCTCCACCATGCGCTTCAAACCGTGGTGCAAGATCACGCCAACTTCGTGTGCGAAGGTGGGGTCATAAGACACGCAGTTCGGAATGGTGTTGGCCATGATGTGGCTGTGACCGTCTTCGTGCTGCAGGCCTTCGCCGTTCAAGGTGGTACGGCCCGATGTGCCGCCCAACAAGAAGCCGCGTGCTTGCATGTCGCCCGCCGCCCATGCCAAATCGCCAATGCGCTGGAAGCCAAACATCGAGTAGTACACGTAGAACGGAACCATGATTCGGTTGCTGGTCGAGTAGCTGGTCGCAGCAGCAATCCAGCTCGACATACCACCGGCTTCGTTGATGCCTTCTTGCAAGATCTGACCGGCTTTGTCTTCCTTGTAGTACATGACCTGGTCTTTGTCGACCGGGGTGTATTGCTGGCCTGCTGGGTTGTAAATACCAATTTGACGGAACAAGCCTTCCATACCGAACGTACGGGCTTCGTCCACCAGAATAGGTACCACGCGTGGACCCAAGGCTTGGTCACGCAAGAGTTGCGTGAGGAAGCGCACATAGGCTTGGGTGGTGGAAATTTCGCGGCCTTCAGCCGTAGGCTCCATGACGGCTTTGAACGTGTCGATCGACGGCACGGTGAAGCTCTCATCGGCCTTCGTGCGACGGTGAGGCAAGTAACCACCCAAGGCCTTACGGCGCTCGTGCAGATACTTCATTTCAGGGGTGTCATCGGCAGGTTTGTAAAACGGGATTTTCGACAATTCGCTATCAGGGATAGGCAAGTTGAAACGGTCACGCATGTACTTGATGTCTTCGTCTGTGAGCTTCTTGGTTTGGTGAACCGTGTTTTTGCCTTCACCAGCTTTGCCCATGCCAAAACCTTTGACTGTCTTGATCAACAAAACAGTGGGTTGGTCTTTGTGGTTCACAGCTTTGTGGTACGCCGCATAGACCTTTTGTGGGTCGTGGCCGCCACGTTTGAGGTTCCAAATCTCGTCGTCACTGAGGTGGGCAACCATCTCCAGCGTCCGTGGATCACGGCCGAAGAAGTGTTTGCGGACATAGGCACCGTCGTTCGCTTTGAAGGCTTGGTAGTCGCCGTCCAATGTTTCCATCATCAACTTGCGCAAAGCGCCGTCTTTGTCGCGTGCCAAGAGCGGATCCCACTCGCTGCCCCACAAGAGTTTGATGACGTTCCAGCCAGAGCCACGGAATTCGCCTTCGAGTTCTTGCACGATCTTCCCGTTGCCCCGCACAGGGCCATCCAAACGTTGCAAGTTGCAATTGACCACGAAGATCAAGTTGTCGAGGTTTTCGCGTGCAGCCAAACCGATCGCACCCAAGGATTCGACTTCGTCCATTTCGCCGTCACCGCAGAACACCCAGACTTTGCGGTTTTCTGTATTGGCGATACCACGTGCGTGCAAGTACTTCAAGAAGCGCGCTTGGTAAATGGCCATCAATGGGCCGAGGCCCATAGACACAGTGGGGAACTGCCAAAACTCAGGCATGAGTTTGGGGTGCGGGTAGCTGGACAAACCTTTGCCATCCACCTCTTGACGGAAGTTGAGCAACTGCTCTTCTGTCAAACGACCCTCGAGATACGCACGGGCGTAAACGCCAGGTGACACGTGACCTTGGATGTACAAGCAATCACCACCGTGGTTTTCGTTTTCAGCATGCCAGAAATGGTTAAAGCCAGCACCAAACATGTGGGCCAAAGATGCGAATGAGCCAATGTGGCCACCCAAGTCACCACCGTCAGCAGGGTTGTGACGGTTGGCTTTGACCACCATTGCCATCGCGTTCCAGCGCATGTAGGCACGAAGACGTTCTTCAATTTCAATGTTGCCAGGGCAATGGGCCTCTTGCGAAGGTTCGAGCGTGTTGACGTAGCCCGTGGTTGCTGAAAACGGCATGTCAATGCTGCTCTCACGCGCGTGTTCGAGCAGTTGCTCTAACAAGAAGTGGGCCCGTTCAGGCCCCTCTGCATTGATGACGGCGGACAGTGCGTCCATCCATTCACGCGTTTCTTGGGTGTCCACGTCGTTACGTAGATCGTTCGGTTGTGCTGACATGCTTGTCTCCTGTGTTGCACTTGTTTTGTTTCGAATATACGAAGTTTCTCACACTTTTCTAAAATTTCAAATAGCGATTACCGATTTCTTATTATGAAATTTAGTAATTACGAAATGAATTTAATTCAAGACCCGCATAAACTCTAGACACATGTTGAAAACATCACAGATTGCCCCTCTCAAACCAGTCATCAAGCTTTGGCGGCAATGGTGGCGCCAACAAACTCCGAACCGCCAAGACCGTTTCGCCTTCATGGCGCCACTGGCGGCGGTGGTGTTGTTCATGG
>CAIODK010000367.1 GCA_903856995.1 uncultured Burkholderiales bacterium | reverse complement strand
GGCCATGTGGGTGAGTTGCACCCGCGTTGGCGTCAAGGCTGGGATTTGTCCCAAGCACCGGTGATGTTTGAGCTCTTACTCGATGCCGTGTTGCACCGTGCAGTGCCCAAGTCCACAGGCGTGGCCAAGTTCCCCAACGTTGAACGCGATATTGCGGTCATCGTCAAAGACAGCGTCACGTTTGCCCAATTGATGGCTGCGGTGAACGCCGCCAAGACGCAAGGGCTGCTGCGCAATGCCGTGTTGTTTGATGTGTATCGCCCCAAGGTCGACAGCGCGGCCATGGCGATGGACGAGAAAAGTTTGGCTGTGCGCCTCACGCTCAACAGCGATGAAGCCACGTTGAATGAAACACAAATCGACACCGTGGTGCAAGCCGTGGTCGCCGAATTGACAGCCCAAGTGTCAGCGCGGTTGCGCGCTTGATGTTCACACGTTAAAAAGAGAACCGTATGGAACTTTCTTTTGAGAGCCTCGAAACACCGGCGTTGACCAAAGCGCAGCTGGCCGATTTGTTGTTCGAACAAATTGGTTTGAACAAGCGTGAGTCCAAAGACATGATCGATGCTTTCTTTGACCTCATCGCACAGAGTTTGGTCAGTGGTACGGACGTAAAAATATCGAGCTTTGGCAATTTCCAAATTCGTACCAAAGCACCCCGCCCAGGGCGCAATCCGCGCACGGGTGAATCGATTCCGATCGAGGCGCGACGCGCCGTGACTTTCCATGCGAGCCACAAACTGAAAGAACAAATTCAGGGCGACAGTAGTCCAAAAGTGGACATCTGATAAGGAAAGAGGCCGACTAGGCCTCTTTTTTTTATCAAAATGCGTTCGCCGTTTGATTCAAGAGCTTTCTTCGTGTAACCTCTGCGCTCCCGTTCACAAGTTACTGATTTACATGGAGAAATCCCTCCTTCCCCCCATTCCAGCAAAACGCTACTTCACCATTGGTGAAGTGAGCGAATTGTGTGGCGTCAAGCCACACGTGCTGCGCTATTGGGAGCAGGAGTTCACGCAGCTGCGGCCCATGAAGCGTCGCGGCAATCGCCGCTATTACCAGCGCCATGAAGTGTTGATGATCCGCCGCATCCGCGACCTCTTGTATGACCAAGGCTTCACCATCACCGGTGCGCGCAACAAGTTGCAAGATTTGGTGCAATTCGAACGTGAGCGTCGACGTCTAGGCGGCGAGTTGATTGATGTCGACTTGCTCGATGACGATGGCTTAGATGACGACATGAACACAGAGACCGCAGCAACCTATGAGCTGACGCACCTCGCGCTCAACAGCAGTGACGAAGCGTTGCAAACCTTGCGCACAGAACTTACACAAATTCGAGACATGCTCTCGGAGTTGCACTGAGTGGCGCTATAATTAGAGTCTGATTCGGTGTGTGGCGCAGCCTGGTAGCGCACTTGCATGGGGTGCAAGGGGTCGGAGGTTCGAGTCCTCTCACACCGACCAAGAATGACAAGGGTTAGCAGCTTAACGTTGCTAGCCCTTTTTTGTTGCCTGGCTTTCTTCGAGGTTGTCTTCATTGACCTTGGTTTGCGCCAAATCAAGGGCGATGAGAGCCCGTCAAACTAGCATCCTTCGCGAACCCGTCGCTTATCGACGTTCACTCACGAAGGATTCCTGTGTCTACATCTACTACTTTGTCTCCCGCAGTCCATGGCTTTGATGCGCGTGGTGTTGCTAAGCGGTTTCGTCATGCGGCCATCTTTGGTGCGCTCGAATCTTTGGAACATGGTGAGACCATGCGTTTTGTCAATGACCACGATCCATTGCCTCTGTTGCAGCAAATATCGCAACGCTACGGCAATCAAATTGCCATGTCCTATGTCGCCCGCGATCCGGGCAATATCGTGATCGATTTCAGCGTTCACATGGCAGGCAGCGATGATGCTGAAGCTGCCAAGGCGCCCGCATCGGCTGGGTGTGGCTCTGGTGGTTGCGGCTGCTCTGGCGGCCGCTGATCGTTCGAAAGGTGGCATTGCTCCCCCTCGTTTCTTCCCCTGCGAGGGGAGGGGTGCGCCCGCTACCTGATCCGCTTTGGCGGGTGCATTGGCTGTTGGTCGCACCGCATCGATTGGCGTTTTTCTCGGGCGCAGTCATGATGGCATTGAGCGCCTTGTGGTGGTGCACGCAGTTGTATGCGCGAAGCCTTCATGTGCCGATGGTGTGGGCTGTGAGTCCCAGCACGGCACATGCCATGGTGATGTCCTTGGGTTTTATGCCTCTTTTTTTTACGGGCTTTTTGTTCACCGCCGGACCTAAATGGTTGGGGATGCCAGAGCCCGCCACGCGCACGTTGCTACCGCCAGTGCTGTGCTATTTGTCGGGTTGGCTGCTGGCCTTGGTCGGGTTTCATGCGTCCACCTGGGTCGCCATCGGTGGCCTGACGCTGGTGGCGACGGCTTATTCCAGCTTGGCTTTTAAGTTCTCCACGCTGTGGTGGCGCAGTCGTGCGGATGACAAGGCGCATGCACTGGTGATTCAGATCGCCAATCTTTTGGGTGCGTTAGCGCTTTGGTTGATCGTGGCAGGGCTTGTCACGGACAACGACACGCTGGTGCGTGCTGCCGTTTACGGGGCGTTGTGGTTTTTCATTGCCACGGTGTTTGCCTGTGTGTCGCACCGCATGATTCCCTTCTTTAGCGCCAGTGCCATGCCTGTGCTGGATGCGTGGCGTCCGATGTGGCTGCTGTGGACCATGGTGGCGATTCTCTGGTGTGAGGGCTTGTTTGCTGTGCTTGATCTCTGGCTTTGGCCTGCACCGGAGGCTTTGCGCTGGCTGCAGGTTGCCTTTGAAACACCGACCGCGGCCCTGATGCTGTGGCTGGCGATCCGCTGGGGGCTGGTGCAGAGTTTGAAGATCCGTTTATTGGCCATGCTCCATGGCGGGTTTTTGTGGTTGGGCATCGCACTGGCGCTACAGACGGTCTCGCACACCTTGATGGCGTTGAGTCACGATCAACAGTCGTTGGGCTTGGCCCCTCTGCACGCCATGACCATGGGCTATCTGGGGGCGACCCTGTTTGCCATGGCCACACGCGTGAGCAGTGGCCATAGCGGGCGACCGTTGGCGGCTGACAACAAGGCCTGGGCGTTGTACTGGGTGGTGCAGTGCGCGGTGTTGTTGCGTGTCGCGTCGGCGGTGTGGCCAATGGGCGGTGATTTGTTGCTGTTAGCCGCGGTCAGCGTTTGGGTGGTGGCTACTTGCGGTTGGGCGCTGCGTTATGGCAGCTGGTTTGGTCGACCACGGGTGGATGGTCGCTCAGGCTGAAGCGTGAACTAAACTGGCTATCTATGATTTGGCTTTTAATGGAGGCACTATGAAAATACTTATCCTGTGTGTGTCCTTGTTCATTTCGTTTGTTGCAAGCGCGGAAAGCTGCGATGACATCAAAGACAAAGACAAAGCCAACTACTGCCGTGCGATCTTGACCAATGACAAAGTTCATTGCCAAAAAATAGGCGGCAATGATTTGCTCAACCTGTGCATGGGCAAAGTCGAGAACGACATGAAATACTGCCGTCGCATCACCACCGAAAAAGTCAAGAAAAGATGTGAAAACAGCATCCGCTAGGGATGCTGTTTGAGGGTGAGCGTGGTGAGCGCTTAGATGTGCGCTAGGGCTTTTTTCATCACTAGACCCGCTTGCTCGAAATAGTCGTCGGCCATTTCTGTGGGTCGCAGATATTTGGTACGGCGGTTTTTACCTTCAAACATGGTTTCGATCATGCCCAAGGCACGCAACTGGTCCAGTTTGCGGTGGATCGTGGCGGGGGAGGCGATGTGGCTCATGGCCATGGCGTCAGTGACGGTCATGCACTTGTCTTGAGAGTGACGCACCGCAATCTCTTCGAGCAGTCTTTTGGCATCCAAATCCATCGCAGGCGAATCCCCGCCGCCATCCAATGCATGGATGAGGTTCAGAAAGCGTAAATAGAGTTTTACTGACATTTATCAATCAAATCGTGTGGAAAAAATCATTTTTGATTGTATACACGAAAATTGATAATTCATACGAGGGGAAACCACGCAACCCCACATCTTTACTAGCTTTGCTGCTATTTGAGGATGTCGCCCAAGCAGATGTATTTCATCTCCAAGTACTCGTCCATGCCGTGACGAGAGCCCTCACGCCCAAGGCCGGACTGCTTCACGCCGCCGAACGGTACGTGCTCTGTGGCGATCACACCCACGTTGACGCCCACCATGCCGTATTCCAGGGCTTCGCTGACGCGGTAGATGCGGCCAATATCACGGGTGTAAAAGTAGCTGGCCAAGCCAAACTCGGTGTTGTTGGCCGCGTCAATGGCTTCTTGGTCTTTGTGGAAGCGAAACACGGGGGCAAACGGGCCAAAAGTTTCTTCACGGGCACACAGCATGTCGGCGCTGGCGTCGGCGATGACGGTGGGTTCAAAGAACTGGCCGTTGAGCTTGTGGCCGCCCACCATGACTTTGCCGCCTTTGGCAATGGCGTCTTGCACATGGCGCTCGACCTTTTGCACGGCTGCGTCTTCAATCAGAGGGCCTTGCACCACATCGTCTTCAAAGCCGTTGCCGACCTTGAGGGTTTTGACCTTGGCAGAAAACTTTTGCACAAACTCGTCGTACACCGCGTCTTGCACGTAGAGGCGGTTGGCGCACACGCAAGTCTGCCCAGCGTTGCGGTACTTGCTGGCCATCGCGCCTTCCACGGCGCTGTCGATGTCGGCATCGTCAAACACGATGAAGGGGGCGTTGCCGCCCAGTTCCAAGGCCAGTTTTTTGATGCTTGGTGCAGACTGCGCCATCAAGATGCGGCCCACTTCGGTGGAGCCCGTGAAGCTGATGTGGCGCACGATGTCGCTGCTGCAAAACACCTTGCCGATGGCAATGCTGTTGTCGCTGTCAGCGGTGAGGATGTTCAACACGCCGGCAGGGATGCCCGCACGAATAGCCAGCTCAGCCGCAGCCAAAGCGGTGAGGGGGGTCAGCTCGGCGGGTTTGATGACCACGGGGCAACCAGCGGCCAAGGCGGGCGCTACTTTGCGGGTGATCATGGCGAGCGGGAAGTTCCAGGGGGTGATGGCCGCACACACGCCGATGGGTTGCTTGAGCACCATCAAGCGGCGGGTGTTGTCGAACTGGGGCAGGGTCTCGCCATTGACGCGCTTGGCTTCTTCGGCAAACCATTCCACAAAGCTGGCCCCGTAGGCCACTTCGCCTTTGGCTTCGGCAAAGGGCTTGCCTTGCTCGGCGGTCATGATGCGGCCCAAGTCTTCTTGGTTGGCCATCAACAGTTCAAACCACTTGCGCAAAATGATGCTGCGCTCTTTGCCGGTTTTGTTGCGCCAAGCCGGCCAAGCTGCGTTGGCCGCATCTAGGGCGGCTTTGGCCTCTTTGGGTCCGAGGTTGGCGACATCCGCCAGTTTTTTGCCTGTGGCGGGGTCATGCACGTCAAAACGGCTCGCGCCCTTGACCCAATCGCCGTTGATCAAGGCATCGGTCTTGAGCAGGGTGGGGTCGTTTAACAAAGAAAGGGGCGCGGTCTTCATGTCCATGGAGGTCTCCAAATTCAATCCGGCGAGCATACCGCTGGCCCCGCCGTTGCGATGACTCTGGGGTGACACCGAAACTTATAATCTAAGAATGACTACACCCCAAATCTCCGTCGCTGACATTCGAAAAACATTTTTAGACTTTTTTGAGTCCAAAGGCCACACCGTCGTCGCCTCCAGTCCTTTGGTGCCGGGCAACGACCCGACCCTGATGTTCACCAACTCAGGCATGGTCCAGTTCAAAGACGTGTTTTTGGGGGCCGACAAGCGCTCATATGTTCGCGCTGCCTCGGTGCAAGCGTGCTTGCGTGCCGGTGGCAAGCACAACGACTTAGAGAACGTGGGCTACACCGCGCGCCACCACACCTTTTTTGAGATGCTGGGTAACTGGTCGTTCGGTGATTACTTCAAACGTGAATCACTGCACTGGGCGTGGGAGTTGTTGACCGAGGTTTACAAACTTCCTAAAGACCGTTTGATCGCCACCGTCTATCAAGAAGACGACGAGGCCTACGATATTTGGACCAAAGAGATCGGTCTGCCACCTGAGCGCGTGATCCGCATTGGCGACAACAAAGGCGGCCGCTACAAGAGCGACAACTTTTGGATGATGGCTGACACGGGCCCCTGCGGTCCTTGCTCTGAAATCTTCTACGACCACGGCGACCACATCCCAGGCGGCCCACCCGGTAGCCCCGATGAAGACGGCGACCG
>CAIODK010000366.1 GCA_903856995.1 uncultured Burkholderiales bacterium | reverse complement strand
GCTTGGTGCCGCGACCTCGCCTGTGGTCGTTACCTCGGTCGAGGTTGGTCGGGATTCTTCCGAATCAGCCATCGTCACTTACCGCGTAAACCGTCAAAGACTTCGGCAAAACTTGGCTGGTTGTGATGGCTGATGCCGACGCGCGCGGCCTCGAGAATCAGTGGCATCGGATGCCCGTGCATGGTTCCGATGATGATTTGTTTTACCACGCCATAAATCGCAGCTTCATCTTCGATGATTTGACTGAGACGCTTGGCCCAGGGTTCCACCAGACCATACGCCAGGAAAACCCCCAAAAAGGTACCCACTAGAGCCGCACCAACCAGTCCACCCAAGATGGCAGGAGGCTGATCAATGGCGGCCATCGTTTTCACCACGCCCAGCACGCAGGCCACAATGCCCAGAGCTGGTAATGCGCCAGCCAGCGTTGCTAAAGCATCGGCATTTTTGAGTTCTTCATGGTGATGTGTCTTGATCGAGTTATCCATGACCTCCTCAACCGCATAGGGACTCAAAGTGCCTTGGGATACGACCATTAAGCGGACCGTGTCGGTGATGAGGTGCAATAAAGCGTGGTCTTTGAGGAGTTTGGGGTACTCGCTGAAGATGGCGCTTGAATCAGGAGTCTCGATGTGCGCCTCGAGTGCCACGGCACCTTCACTCTTGAGGGTTTTCATCACCTTCGAAACGCAGAATATGACGTTCAGATAATCTTGTTTCTTGTACTTTGGACCCGAAAACGTTTTGCCAATCCCGCCCAGGGCCCCTTTGATAACCTGCACGCTATTGCCAATCAGCAAGCCACCCACCCCGGCGCCCACGATCACCAGGCCCTCGATTGGCGCAGCGTGAATAATGGGTGCCATCGAGCCACCGCCCAAGATGTAGCCGCCAAAAACACAGCCAAACAAAATTACCAAACCTATGATGCCGAACATGATGGATCCAAAATGGTGTGACGAAGGTCTAGATCAGACTTGGTAGCACTGGCCTGCAGGCGTGTGGCAATGGTGCCGGTTCAATGAAGGCAAGCGATGGTCTGTTGTGGAAGCAGTAGCGGATATTCCTGCCACGCTTGGCGAATATCACTCATCAGGCCATGAACTTCTATGACCGCTTGCAGATCATTTTGTGCGTTTGCATAAAGCAAGCGACGCGTTATATAGCTGTATAGCTCATTCAGGTTCTGCGCCAGTTCGCCACCTTTTTCAAAGTCAAGCGAGCTTTGCAGACCAACGACGATGCGACTTGCGCGTGAAAGGCATTTGCATTTTTCCTGAATCGCTCCGCGCTGCAGATGACCCTGCGCAGCCGCCAGGCTTTCGATTAGCCCGTCGAAAAGAATTTGAATCAGGTCAACACGGTTGGCAACGGCCGCTTGTGATGCCAAATTGTCAGCACCATAGGATTCCATAGCTTTAAAGAGAACGCGCATGATTTTGAGCTCCTGCTGAATTTCTGTACATGACAGGATTCGGACCGACCGCAGGAAACTTGAGTCAACTCACCCAAACAAGGGGAAAACTTGGTGTCAGTTCTTCAACACGCTTGACTTGGAAGTCGGTATTTCGTTGATTTGCAGATTGCTACGAAGTTTTTTGACCGTAGCAGACAGGAGCTGACTAACCCTGGATTCGGTAACACCAAGGGTCTCTCCAATTTCCTTGAGGTTGAGTTCATCAACATAGTAAAGAGACATCAGCAGATGTTCTCGCTCAGGCAACTCTTCAATGGCGTTGGTGACCGCTTGCATGAACTCTTTATGCTCGAAGATGACCTCGGGTTGCCTTGAAACATCATCGGCGATGCCCATTACTTCATCAGCCATCACCTCCATCGAAAAAGTTTCGAAACGCTTGGCCTTACCCCTTTTTTTTTGGAAAACTTCCAGGTCATCGCCCATATGCGCAGCCAGTTCGCTCTGGGTGGGAGTGCGTCCGAGCACTGAAGAGAGATGAATTTTTGCCTGGTTTTCAGACTTGTTAAAGGCCGTCGCTGAACGTGGAAGAAATGACAGTTGCCTGACCTCATCAAGGATTGACCCGCGGATCCGGCTCAGCGCAAAGTTCTCAAAGTCGATTCCCTTGGCGGGGATATAGGCTCTTGCCGCTTCCAGCAAGCCAAT
>CAIODK010000365.1 GCA_903856995.1 uncultured Burkholderiales bacterium | reverse complement strand
GCCCAGTGCCAGGCTCATCACCGCGCTGCGCTCCAGGCCGCGACCGCTGCGGCTGTCCAGATCTTCGATGGCGGCCTGGGGGTATTTGAGTTTGGCGTTTTTGAGCAAGCGTGCGCAGCGCCGATCTTGCCTGCCGTGCACCTCGCGGTCGACCAGCAGTGCCAGTCTCTCCTCAAAGCTCATGGCGCTGATGCCGCTTTGCGTGAGTTGGAGCTCCAGCGCCTGCGCCATGGTCTCAAGACGCAGCTCGCGCAGTTGGTTCAAGGTGGTGTTCATCATCATTTTTAGGTTGTCCGTGTGGGGGTTCATTGGTAGTAGTTCGGTCCACGCACATGGGCGTGGGTAGGACTGGTCCACTCGGGGGTTGCCGGGGTGGGCACCAGGTCGCGTCGGTTGAGAAGGAAGTCCCGGATGTGGGTGTACTTGCACGTGCCCAGGCTCGATGCCAAGGCGCATGCCGCCTCCAGCCTGGTGTCGCCATAGCGCTTGCTCAACGAGAGCAAGCCCAGGCAGGCACGGTAGGCATGCTCGGGGTGGCGTTGGCGATCAAGCATTTTGCGCACTGTGCCCGCGCAGGCCACGCCGATGCGCTCACCCCAGGCCACAAGGCGCTCGGGCGTCCATTGGGCCTGGTGTTGATGGCGCTCGGGCAGATGCTCGACCACCGTGGTGAAGCCGCCTTTGTGGGCGCAGCGTTTGTGGCTGGCAACGCGGTTGCCACGGTGCAAGGCCTCGATTGCATGGGTGGTCACGCGCAACTCCAGCGCCAGGCCCACCAAGGCGTTGGGCACGCTGTAGCGGTGGCCTTCGAATTCGACGTGGCTGTCAATGTGCACGCGCACGGTTTTGAAGACCGCCCATTCCCAAGCTTGCAGGGGCAAGGCCATCAAGGCCGGGGCGTCGATTTGGGCAAACACACTGGCGCGACTGCCCGGCAGTTTCTGAAACGCACGCTGGTTGAGCCACTGCAACAGGGGCGTGATGGCGTCGTTGACCTCCTCCACGCTGGAGAACTGGAATTTGCGCAAGCGTGCCAGTATCCAGCGCTCCACCAGCAGCACGCTGAGTTCCACCTTGGGCTTGTCCTGCGGGTGGTAGGCGCGAGCAGGCAGCACCGAGCAGTTGTAGTGCCGCGCAAAGTCCTGCACCGTGTCGGTAAGCACGGGCTCATAGCGATCGGCCACCGTGACCAGTGCGCGCGGGTTGTCGGGCACGATGATCTGAGGCACGCCCCCATAAAAGGTCAACGCCTGCGCTGTCGCGCCCAGCCAATCGCGGGCCGTTTGCGCGGGCGTGGCAAGGCAGAAGCAGAGGCCGGAGACGCCCATGGCGGCCACGAAGATGTTGGCCCGACCTATCTCCTTCCCATGCGCCGTGAGCGCGATCGTCGGACCGGCATAGTCGATGAACAACTTCTCGCCGGCGCGGTGCACTTGGCGCATGGAGCGTTTGAGGCGCTTGGCAAACTGGCGGTAGTTCTCGCAAAATTGCGAGTAGCGCCAGGGCTTGACGGGAAAGTCGGCGCTGTACTCGTCGCCCACCTGGGCACAGTATTCCTCCCATAGCAGCGTGAGGGTCATGCCCTTGCGCCCAAGTTCCTGATGGATGCGTCCGTAGTCGGCTTGGGCATAGGTATCGCTGGGGCGAGGCGACGCCAGCAGGCGCCGCTCCAGCGTGGCCTCGTCCATGGCCGCGACGGCCTGCCAGTCAAGCGCGGCTGCCACAGCCAAGCCTACGTATTTCGTGACAACACCCTTGGAGATGCCAAGGGCGTCGGCAATTTGCTGGTGGGACTGTCTACCTTCGAATTTGAGACGCAAGGCGTCTTTGAGTTTGCGCATATTGATCCGTAAAGCGGGCATGGGGCTCCTGGCAAAAATGCCCGAAGCTACCCGACCCGCCGGTTTCGTTTATGCGCAACACCGTTCCGGCGTCGTATACCGCCGTGCCGATCT
>CAIODK010000364.1 GCA_903856995.1 uncultured Burkholderiales bacterium | reverse complement strand
TGGGCCAATACCTGCGCGGGCAGTTGTCCGTCATGGCGCTGCTGGCGGTGTATTACAGCGTGGCGTTGTCGGCCTTTGGCTTGGATTTGGCGTTGCCGATTGGCGTCTTCACCGGCTTGGCTGTGTTTGTGCCTTATGTGGGATTTGGTTTAGGTTTGGCCTTGGCCGTGCTGGCGGGCCTCTTGCAGTTTGCCCCTGCGGAGGCTTTGCTGATGGTTGCGGTGGTGTATGGCTTGGGCCAGGTGATTGAGAGTTTTGTGTTGACGCCCCGCTTGGTGGGCGAACGTATTGGTTTGCACCCGTTGCACGTAATTTTTGCTTTGATGGCTTTTGGCCAGTTGTTCGGTTTTGTCGGGGTGTTGGTGGCGCTGCCCTTCAGTGCGGTGTTGTTGGTCGCCATTCGCCGCTTGCGTGCGCAATACCAAGTCAGCGCTTTGTACCGTGGTGTTTGAGAGACGATGAAGCAAATTGCACTCGACATCGGTTTGGCCCCAGGCCCGAACCTGACCAATTTTTTTGCAGGCCCCAATCAAGCAGCGTTGCAACACCTCCAGCTGTGGGCAGGCAATGACAAGCGCTCACCCGTGCCTACGTATGTGTGGGGTGAGAGTGGCAGCGGGAAAACCCATTTGTTGCGCGCTGTGCAAGGCGCTTTGCGCGACCAAGGCTGCCTCGTGGGTTGGATGGATGCCTCCATGGCCGAGCCCGCTGGGTTTGACGAGGCTTGGCGCGTGGTCATCTTGGACGATGTGCATCTCTACACCGCGGTGCAGCAGCACGCTGCGTTTAACTGGTTTGTGAACGCCACGACGCCCGGTGATGGCCAGCAACGTTGGGTGCTGGCGGCGGGCAGCATGCCGCCCAGTGACTTGAGTCTGCGCGAAGACTTGCGCACCCGTTTGGGGTGGGGTCATATCTTTCAATTGCAGGTGCTCAGTGAATCCGAGCGGCGTGCAGTGCTGCGCCAACACGCTGACGAGCGGGGCGTGTTTTTGAGCGACGAGGTGATGGACTTCATGCTCAGCCGATTCAGTCGCGACCTGAGCAGCCTCATCCAACTCCTCGACCAACTCGATGGCTACGCCTTGCAAACGCAACGCGCCGTCACCATCCCTTTGATCAAAGCCATGCTGGAAAACATGTGATGAAACTCGCTTTATTTGATTTAGACCACACACTGTTGCCGATTGACTCTGACCAATCTTGGGGTGAATTCACCGTTCGTTTGGGCTGGCATGACCGCGATACGTTTTTGATGCGAAATGACGAGTTCTACGCCCACTACCAAGCAGGAACTTTGGACATTCACGACTATGTGCGCTTTGCCGCCGAGGCGTTTTGCCAACGCGGCCCCGACGTGGCGGCTCAGGCACATGCGCAATTCATGCGTGAGGTGGTGCAACCCGCCATTCACCAGCAAGCGCTGGCCTTGGTGCAAAAACATCGGGAGGCGGGAGACCGCATCGTCATCGTCACCGCGACCAACGAGTTTGTGACGCGCCCGATCGCCCAAGCCTTCGGTGTTGAAGACTTGATTGCGGTCGAGCTGGTGCGCGACGCCCACGGCTGGTTTACCAATGAAATTTTGGGCGTGCCGTCCTTGCGGGATGGCAAAGTGCAACGTCTGCAACAATGGCTCCTAACGCAAGGCTTGGACTGGGCGGATGTAGACGCCACGTTTTACAGCGATTCCCGCAACGACTTGCCCCTGTTGGAGCGCGTCAACCACCCCGTGGCGACGAACCCCGACGACACACTGCGCGCCGTGGCCCTAGAAAAGGGTTGGCCGATTTTGGAACTCTTCCCAAAACAATGATCAAACAATTTATCAATAAGCTGATGGGTAAAAAGCCCGCCAGCACCCTGCCCGACTTGGGTAAACGTCAAGTGGTGCCTGCCAAGGTGCACGGCATCAACGTGGACTGGGTCGACGAGCGTGCGCTGAATGTGGTGCGTACCCTTCAAGACCGCGGCTTTGAGGCCTATATCGTAGGCGGCGCGGTGCGCGATTTGTTGTTGGGCTTGAAGCCCAAAGACTTTGATGTCGCGACCAATGCCACGCCAGAGCAGGTGAAGGCAGCGTTCCGTCGCGCCTTCATCATCGGCCGGCGCTTTCGCATCGTGCACGTGGTGTACGGGCGTGGCCGCGAGCATGAAGTGATCGAGGTGTCCACCTTCCGTGCGCATCTGGACAACACGGAGGCCGAACAAGTCAAAGGCAACGAACGCAGCAGCAAGCAAGAGCTTGCCGGCATGAAGCATGCGGTCGACGCCAGTGGTCGCGTTTTGCGCGACAACGTGTGGGGCCCGCAGGACCAGGATGCAGCACGTCGTGACTTCACCATCAACGCCATGTATTACGACCCCGAAACGGGCAATGTGATTGATTACCACGGCGGTATCGCCGATGCGAAGAAAAAAATCATTCGCATGATCGGGGATCCCGCCATGCGCTACCGCGAAGACCCTGTGCGCGTGATTCGCGCCGTGCGTTTTGCGGCCAAGCTTGCGGCCTTGGGTTTCAAGTTAGAAGCCAAAACGGCGTCGCCCCTGAAGCGCGCGGCCAAGTTGCTGGCTGATGTGCCACAAAGCCGTTTGTTCGACGAAATGCTCAAGCTCTTGCAAACTGGCCATGCCTTGGCCAGCGTGGCTCAGCTCAAGCAACAAGGTCTGGCCAAAGGCATTTACCCGCTGCTCGACATCGTGGTCGATCGTGCCGATGAAGAGTTTGTGAAGATCGCTTTGGGCGACACCGACCGCCGGGTGGGCGAGGGCAAACCTGTGGCGCCTAGTTTCTTGTTGGCCTGTGTCTTGTGGTCAGACGTGCGCGAGACATGGGCGCAACGCCGTGCCAAGCAGCCGTCGCTTCCTGCTTTGCAAAACGCGATTGATGAAGTGTTTGATTCGCGCATCGGTGATGTGTCTGGGCGCGGCAAGCTCGGTGCTGATATGCGTGAAATCTGGATGATGCAACCTCGCTTTGAAAAACGCGTCGGTAGCGGCCCTTGGACCTTGGTGGATCAAGCACGCTTTCGTGCGGGCTTTGACTTCATGCGTTTGCGTGCGGATGTGGGCGAGGTCGAAGAGGCTTTGTCCGACTGGTGGCAAGAGTTCAGCACAGCGGACGATAGCAACCGAGAAGACATGCTTCAGCAAGTGCGTCAAGAGCAGCAAAAAGCCCAACGTGCCCCGCGCGTGCATTCTGTACGTCGCGCAGACAAGCCAGCCGCTGAGCCGCGTGCCGGCGATGTGGATCCGCGCTTTCGCGATGCTGAGCCTGAAGGTGAAGAGGGCGATGCGTCACCGGCCAAAAAGCGCCGCCGTCGCCGCCGCAAGCCGGGTGGTGATACGGGTGCTGTCCCCGCAGCCGAATAAACGGAGTTTTCGCCGTGCCTGCTTCCCCTGTCATGGCATGCGTGGCCCTCGGCGCCAATTTGGGCGATGCGGTGGCCACGGTTCAACAAGCATTGCGCGATCTGGCGGGTGTGCCCCAGACGCAGTGTGTGCAGGCGTCATCGCTGTACCGCAGCGTGCCGTATGAAGCGCAGGGACCGGACTTCATCAATGCGGTGGTTCTGTTGCAAACGCAACTCAGCCCCCTCGCGCTATTGCACGCATTGCAAGCGCTAGAGTTGAAAAGCGGCCGCGAGCGACCCTACAAAAATGCGCCGCGTACCCTCGATTTAGATCTGATTTTTTATGGCGATGTGTCATTGATCAGTGCTGAACTGACCGTGCCACACCCCCGTTGGCATGAACGAGCCTTCGTCTTAATGCCCCTAGCCGAGATATGGCCTGAGCGGGTGAGTGATGCACAACTTGAGGCGGTGAAACATCAAGCCATTGAGCGATGGGTCTTGCAGGACTTGTCGTGAACTTCTCAGTCACAGCCTTCGCTTGACGCGGCCAGTCGAAAAGCGCGTTAGAGGTAATCACTTTTTTCCCGCGCATGGGCTGCGATTACACTTTGACTGTCATATGTAAGTCATATAAAAGTCACAAATAAGTCACGCACAGGAGTTCCCAATGCTATTTGGAAAGTTGTTGCCCACAGAAGGCAATTTTTTCGTCATGTTCAACCAGCACGCAGACCGCATCGTTGAGGCTGCACATGCGTTTTCAAGTTTGGTGGCTAACTACAATGACCCCATCTTGCGCGCCAAGTACAACCAAGAGGTGGATAACGCCGAGCGCGCTGCGGACCGCGTGACACATGAATGCAATGTGGCCCTTCATAAAACCTTCATCACGCCCATTGATCGCGAGCAAATTCACTCCTTGATCAACACCATGGACGATGTGGCTGATTTGATCCAAGACACGGCCGAGACCATGGCTTTGTACGACGTACACATCATGAATGAAGAGATCGTGCGTTTGACAGAGTTGAGCGTGAAGTGCTGCGAGCGCGTGCGTGATGCTGTCAAGATGTTGGAAAAAATTTCAGATCACGCAACAGCAGAAGCTGCGCTTAAGACATGTGAAGAAATTGACAAGCTCGAGTCTGACGCTGACCGCGTCATGCGGGGCGCTATGAGCAAGTTGTTCCGTGAAGAGCCGGATGTGCGCGAAGTGCTCAAGCTCAAAGCGATTTACCAATTGTTGGAGACCATCACCGACAAGTGCGAAGACGTGGCTAACTTGATCGAGGGCATCGTCCTCGAGAACTCTTAAGCCCGAGTCTCGTATGGAAACCGTACAAACCGCCTTTTGGGTGGTCGCCATGCTGGTTGTGTTGGCCTTGCTGTTCGACTTCATGAACGGCTTTCACGATGCAGCAAACTCCATCGCCACGGTGGTGTCCACCGGCGTGCTCAAGCCTGCGCAAGCAGTGCTGTTTGCGGCCTTTTTCAACTTTGTGGCGATTTTTATTTTCCATCTCAGCGTGGCTGCCACGGTGGGTAAAGGAATTGTTCAGCCGGGCATTGTGGACACCCATGTGGTGTTTGGCGCCTTGTTGGGCGCCATCACTTGGAACGTCATCACGTGGTACTACGGTATTCCCAGTAGCTCCTCACATGCGTTGATTGGCGGCATTTCGGGTGCTGTGATTGCGAAGGCCGGCTCCGGCGCCTTGGTTGCTTCTGGTATTTTGAAAACAGTCGCATTTATTTTCGTGTCACCGTTGCTAGGCTTCTTGCTGGGCTCGTTGATGATGGTCGCGGTGGCTTGGATTTTCCGTAGCTTCCGCCCCTCCCGCGTGGACAAATGGTTCCGCCGCTTGCAGTTGGTCTCTGCTGGCGCTTACAGCTTGGGCCACGGGGGGAATGACGCCCAGAAAACCATCGGCATCATTTGGATGCTGTTGTTGGCCACGGGTTATGCGTCAAGCACAGACAGTTCACCGCCGACTTGGACGATCGTGTGTTGCTACATGGCGATTGGTTTGGGCACGATGTTTGGCGGTTGGCGCATTGTGAAGACCATGGGCCAGAGGATCACCAAGCTCAAGCCCGTAGGCGGTTTCTGCGCCGAGACGGGTGGGGCTATCACGTTGTTCTTGGCGACAGCCTTGGGTATTCCTGTGTCCACCACACACACCATCACGGGCGCCATTGTGGGCGTTGGCTCCACACAACGCGCCAGTGCG
>CAIODK010000363.1 GCA_903856995.1 uncultured Burkholderiales bacterium | reverse complement strand
GTTGAAGAGTATTGCGTGTCTGAAGGTTGGATCAAAGTTCCAGCTACCAAAACCTTAGACCGTAAAGGGAAACCGCTTCTCATCAAGGTCAAGGGCAAAGTTGAAGCCTTTTATAAATAATCTGAACGTTCGCATGAAGCTCACACGCGTTCAAAAATTTAGCCTTGCTTTTTTCATCTTTAGCTTACTGCCCGCTTATCTGCTGGCACATTGGCGTTTTGAAGAAAACTTGGCCATGGTCACAGACAAATTTGCACGCGAACAAACTCTCCACCTCAGCACCGACAAACTGCTGATCAACTGCGAACGCAACGAAAAAAATGAGCCTGCCGCATACAGTGCAAACCACCAAATTTGCGCCCAAGGTGCTCAGGAACATGCGCTCACCTCACAAGCCATGGATGCGTTAGCGCGAGAAAAAATACGCAACGACGCTGACTGGTACTGGAATTTTTTGTGGACTGTTTTGATCTGTAATCTTTTCGGGTTGGCCGCCTACAGGGGAAGTCTTTTTATAACGCGCTCAGAAACTTAATATTTCTGTCTATGTCCATCCCATGCACACACACCTATTAGCACGTCGCGAACTTTTTTTACTTCTATCGTTAGCAGGCATTCAGTTCACGCACGTCGTGGACTTCATGATCATGATGCCTTTGGGCCCTCAGCTCACCGATCTATTCGGCATTAGCTTGGCTGAGTTTGGTCTGCTGGTCTCGGCCTACACCGTGGCAGCCGGAATATCAGGTCTGTTTGCCACCACCTTCGTCGACCGCTTCGACCGCAAACGTCTCCTTATTACCCTGTATGTCCTATTCGCGCTCACCACCGTTGCCTGCGGTTTAGCGCCTACTTATGCATGGCTGATGGTGGCGCGTATTTCCTCTGGCTTTTTTGGAGGTGTTCTGTCCACCATGAGTCAAACCATCATTGGCGATGTGATTCCCTTTGCACGCCGCGGGCGTGCCACGGGAATTGTGATGACATCGTTCTCCGTGGCGACCGTGGCGGGCGTCCCTGCAGGACTCTTGTTTGCCCATTTGTGGGGTTGGCACTTTGCATTTTTTGGAATCGGCCTACTTTGCCTAGGCATCGGTGCATTTGCCATCTACAGCGTGCCCACGCTAGATGCGCACATCACACACGGCAAAGACAAGCACATCTTGCATGCCATGGGACAAATACTCAGAGAGCGCAACCAACGCATGGCCTTGCTCCTCTCCGGCACGATGATGTTTGCAGCCTTCACCATCATCCCCTACATCACGCTATACCTGCAGACCAACCAAGTCATGGAAGCCAACGAAATCCCATGGCTGTATTTCTGCGGTGGTGTGGTCACTCTTTTCAGTGGGCGATGGATAGGCGGCTTAACGGACCGCGTTGGCAAACGCCAAACCTTCCAACGGGCCGTTCTGTTTTCAATCATTCCCATGTTCGCAGTGACTTTGCTGGAGCCTGTTCCGTTGCCGCTCGTCTTGCTGGTGACCAGCCTGTTGTTTTTTGCCATGAACGCTCGCATGATTCCTGGAATGGCGCTTCTCACCTCTGCTGCAAACCCGAAATTCCGAGGCACTTTTCTGTCATTGAACGGAGCAGTTCAGTCATTCGCGATGGGCCTCGCCTCTTGGATGGGCGGTTTGCTACTGCAACGTGAACCAGGTGGTCTAGTCACCCACTATTGGCTATGTGCGGTGGTCGCGACCATTGCATCCGTATCAGCCTACCACCTCGCCAAGCGCGTGTCGATGCACGAATGAACGTCTCGTTCTAAAGCGTACGCCCAAGCTTGTTATCAAGGGCGTAGGGGCCACCACCGCGCAAAACAATCGCGAACATCATGCATCCCCACATCATTGGATATTCATAGCCAGGCCCTGTCCATCCAAACTTGGGAAAGTAGTTATAGGCAATAACTGCCATTTCAAACGTAATCGCAGCTGCAAAAAATCTAGTGAAAAGCCCCAAGGCGACGCACAAGCCTCCAATTGTTTCCAAAAAAATCAATGCAATTGCCAGAGGCTCTGCAGGCTCAATGCCTCTCTTCAATAAAGCGCTTTCTGCCGTGGCTTGAATGCCTGCCTGAAATTTGGGAATCCCATGCGGTAACAACATCAAGCCAACAACAAGTCGAATGAATAGCCAAGACAACGGCTCTAGAAAATCGTAGACCGGACGAAGGGCCGGAATTAAAAGTTGTGGCTTGGTAGATGTAATTTCTGCCGCGTCAATTTCAAAATTTTCCATCAACATCTCCTGTTAAGAACGTTTTATTTTTAACAGACCACCATACAAAGCACTATCTATTGAGGGACACAAGGGCTTCGCTCCTACCAACCCTAGTAGACACCCCACACAACCCACTAGTACATACCCTAGGTTTATTGATTTTTATCAATCAAAGCGATACTAAATTACATTTTTCATACAATAATGTGTAACACATTGACAGGTGGCGTGAGTTCTTTGGTAGGAATTCACAAGACCTAGACAGGCAGAGTTTGACTTTGCCTTCACCTATTTGAATCCGGCGGAGACACCAAATGCAAATGCAAGTTTTCGAAATTTTGACTGACTGTTCGACTCTGAGGAGGACCTCTTGATGCTTTCTCAATTCCTACAATTCTTATTTTCAGGCATTACCGTGGGTGCAACCTATGCACTCGCAGCCCTTGGTTTTACCCTGATCTATAACGCCAGCAATGTCATCAACTTCGCGCAAGGTGAGTTCATCATGCTTGGCGGCATGTTGGCGGTCTATTTTGCGCAGATGGGGTTGCCCTTGCCCATCGCCCTACTTTTAGCCATCGTTATTCCTGCCATCGTGGGCATCATCATGGAGAAGGTTGCCATTGAACCGGTCAAAGGCGCAGATACTGTCTCTCTGATCATCATCACAATTGGCGCATCACTGGTGATTCGCGGCTTGATTCAGGTCTGGCTTGGAAAAGGCACGTTCAGCATGCCAGCGTTCTCAGGCGACGAGCCGATCCACATTTTGGGTGCAACACTTTTACCTCAGAGTCTGTGGGTTTTGGCGGTCACTGCAGTACTGGTGGCTTCGTTGTGGTACTTCTTCAGCCGAACACTGACCGGCAAGGCCATGCTGGCCACTTCGTTCAATAGAACCGCTGCTGAGCTAGTCGGCATCAACACGAATTGGGTGCTCTTCCTCAGCTTTGCGATGTCGGCTGGTTTAGGTGCGGTCGGAGGCATTTTGGTGACCCCCATCACCATGACGTCCTACGACGTCGGCATCATGCTGGGACTCAAAGGTTTTGTTGCAGCCGTTGTCGGCGGTTTGGGTAATGGCCTAGGGGCCGTCTTGGGGGGCTTGCTAGTTGGCGTCTTAGAAGCGATGGGCGCTGGCTACATCTCCTCTGCCTACAAAGATGCTGTGCCCTTCGTACTAATTCTGTTCATACTTTTCTTTATGCCACGAGGTCTTTTCGGCGGCAAATCGAC
>CAIODK010000362.1 GCA_903856995.1 uncultured Burkholderiales bacterium | reverse complement strand
CATCTTGATTTCTGGCAGCGGCTCCAACATGACCGCCATCGTGCGCACCGCAGAAGAACAAAACTGGGCCACGCACCTCAACACCTGTGTGCGCACCGTCATCAGCAACAAAGCCGATGCCGAAGGCTTGGTCTTCGCCAAACAACACGGCATCGCCACCGCTGTGGTGGACCACAAAGCCTTCGCTGGCGAACCCCAACCCCGCGAAGCCTTTGACGCCGCCTTGATGGCCGAGATCGACAAACACCAGCCCCACCTCGTGGTCTTGGGGGGCTTCATGCGCATCCTCACCCCAGGCTTTGTGGCGCACTACGAGGGCCGGCTCATCAACATCCACCCCTCGTTGCTACCCGCCTTCACAGGCCTGAACACCCACGCACGCGCCATCGAAGCTGGCTGCAAATTTGCCGGAGCCACCGTGCACCGCGTCACTGCGGAGCTAGACCACGGCCCCATCCTCGCCCAAGCCGTGGTGCCTGTGTTGCCAGACGACACCGCAGACACCTTGGCCGCACGGGTGCTAACGCAGGAGCATTTGATTTATCCGAAGGCGGTGGCGGCACTATTGGCTGATTAACAGAGGTCGAGTGAGTCAGCTCGCAGCTGAGAGGGGTATGGGCAGCTGACGATTTCTGGTACCCCAGCATGAGGAAGCTGCCCATACCCCTCTCGGCGGAGCAACAGCCCATTCGCCGAAGCGCACGCAAAAACCTAAGCCAAGAGCCGAGAACTCTTAGGCACATGCGCCATCAAAAACTCCATCTGGTCCGCCAAGATACGGCGGTTGCGCAAGATGAAGTCTTCCCACAAGCTGGGCTCGTAGGGCGTGTAAATCAACGGCATATCCGCCTGCTCGGGCGTGCGATTGCCCTTGCGGTGGTTGCATGATTTGCAGGCAGTTACCACATTCATCCATGTGTTCGGGCCTTGCTGCCCGACGGGGCGGATGTGCTCGCGGGTGAGTTCGGTTTCGTGGAAGTGGTCGCCACAGTAAGCGCAGATGTTGCGATCGCGGCTGAAAAGTTTGGCGTTGGTGAGGCCTGATTTCAAATCAAACGGGCTGATGTTGGGCACGCCCTTGGTGCCGATGATGCTGTTGACCACGATGATCGACTGCTGCCCCGTGATGGCATTTGTGCCACCGTGAAACACCGCCACTTCACCGCCAGACTCCCAGCGCACCTCATCGGCCGCGTAGTGGAGGACCGCCTCTTCCAGCGATATCCACGACTGCGGTAGCCCTTGGGCAGACAGTTTCAAGACCTTCACACCTCACCTCCATTCGCTTATGACAACGACCGATCGGGAATGCACTTCTATCAGGGACAATATACCTTTATTGAGTGACAGTTTTCCGCTTGTCACGCAGCACTCAAATCATGCAAATTTTCCGAGGTTTTCACCACCCCCAATTGGCCAAGGCTTGCGCCCTAACCATTGGCAACTTTGACGGTGTGCACCGTGGCCACCAAGCCATGCTGGCACTGCTCAAAAATGAGGCGCGCCACCGCGGCGTGCCTAGCTGCGTGATGACGTTCGAGCCCCACCCGCGTGATTTCTTCGCCAAGCAATACCAGCAGCCCGACCTTGCACCCGCCCGCATTGCTACGCTGCGCGACAAGCTCAACGAGTTGCGTGACTGCGGTGTCGACCAATGCGTGGTGCTGCCGTTCAACCAAACCTTTGCCGCGCAGCAGCCCCAGGCCTTCATCGAAGAGGTGCTGGTCAAAGGCCTTGGCGTGAAATACGTGCTGGTGGGTGACGACTTCCGCTTTGGGACCAAGCGCACGGGCGACTACGCCATGCTGGACGAAGCAGGTGCCACGCAAGGGTTTGACGTGGCGCGCATGAACAGCTACGAGGTGCGCGGCCTGCGCGTGTCCAGCTCTGCCGTGCGCGAGGCCATGGGCCGCGGCGCGATGCAAGAGGTCGCGCAGCTGCTGGGCCGCCCCTACGCCATCTCGGGCCATGTGGTGCACGGTCGCAAGCTGGGCCGCGAGCTGAACTGCCGCACCCTCAATTTGCGCTTCAGCCACTGGAAGCCCGCCGCCAGCGGCATCTTCGTGGTGCAGGTGCATGGGTTGGCCGACCAGCCTTTGGCAGGCGTGGCCAATCTAGGTATTCGCCCCTCGCTCGACCCCACCGATGTGAACGGTGGCCGCGTGCTGCTAGAAACCCATTGCCTCGACTGGCCCTCCAGCCTAGGCGCGGAGGGGGGCTACGGTAAAATCATCCGTGTGGAACTGCTACACAAACTACACGACGAGCTGAAGTACGACGGTCTGGACGCCCTGATGCAAGGCATACACAAAGACTGCGACGACGCACGCGCTTGGCTCGCAGCCCGAATTTGACGGGGCGTGCAGCCCCTCTTGCTGCACATTGCCCCGCGAATCCCTATTTTTTAGAGCCTCCGACCTGAGACAGCCATGACCGACAAAGCCACCGATTACCGCGCCACACTCAACATGATGGACACCCCATTCCCCATGCGTGGTGACTTGCCCAAACGCGAACCCGCTTGGGCCAAGCAATGGAACGAAGAAGGCTTGTACAAAAAACTGCGCGTGGCCCGCCAAGGCGCACCCCTGTTTGTGTTGCACGACGGCCCGCCCTACGCCAACGGCAAACTGCACATAGGCCACGCGCTGAACAAAGTGCTGAAAGACATGATCGTCAAGTCTAAACAATTGGCCGGCTTTGACGCGCAATACATCCCCGGCTGGGACTGCCACGGTTTGCCCATCGAGAACGCCATCGAAAAACTGCACGGCCGCAAACTCAGCCGCGACGACATGCAAGCCAAGAGCCGCGCTTTCGCCAGCGAGCAAATCGAACAACAACGCGAAGACTTCAAACGCTTGGGCGTGCTGGGCGACTGGGAACGCCCCTATCGCACCATGGACCCCGCCAACGAAGCCGGCCAACTGCGCGCCTTCAAACGCGTGATGGAACGCGGCTTTGTGTACCGAGGCTTGAAGCCCGTGTACTGGTGCTTTGACTGCGGCTCATCTTTGGCCGAGTTTGAAATTGAATACGCAGACAAGAAGAGCGATACCTTGGACGTGGCCTTCTTGTGCGCTCAGCCTGAGAAACTGGCTGCTGCATTTGGTTTGCCCAAGCTCGACAAAGAGGCGTTTGCAGTGATTTGGACCACCACCGCGTGGACCATCCCTGCCAACCAAGCGCTCAATATGCACCCCGAAATCAACTACGCCTTGGTGGACACCGAGCGTGGTTTGTTCTTGTGCGCGGCTTCGTTGGTCGAGAAATGTTTGGAGCGTTGGAAGCTCGAAGGCAAAGTGGTGGCCACGGCCACCGGCGACAAGCTCGGCCTGATTGAATTCAACCATCCACTGTCACATGTGGACGCTGGCTACAAACGCACAGCCCCCGTGTTCTTGGCCGACTACGTGGGCGAGAGCGACGGCACAGGCATCGTGCACAGCGCACCGGCCTACGGCGTAGATGACTTCAACTCATGCATGGCCAACGGCATGAAGTACACCGACATCTTGAACCCCGTGCAAGGCAACGGCGCATACGCCGCTGACTTCCCGTTGTT
>CAIODK010000361.1 GCA_903856995.1 uncultured Burkholderiales bacterium | reverse complement strand
ATGGCTTCTTTGAACGCCACGGCCTTGGCCGCGATGACGTGCATCAGCGGGCCGCCTTGTAAGCCAGGAAAGATGGCGCTGTTAATGGCTTTTTCGTGCTCGGCCTTCATCAAGATGATGCCGCCGCGAGGGCCGCGCAAGCTCTTGTGCGTGGTCGATGTGACCACGTCAGCGTGAGGCACGGGGTTGGGGTATTGACCTGCTGCGATCAAACCCGCGTAGTGGGCCATGTCAACCATGAAGATGGCGCCAACTTCTTTAGCCACTTTGGCGAAGCGTGCCCAGTCGATGTGCAAGCTGTAGGCAGAAGCGCCAGCCACGATCAGCTTAGGCTTGTGTTCGCGTGCTTTGGCTTCCATGGCGTCGTAGTCGATGGCTTCGTTGGCATCAAGGCCGTAAGACACGGCGTTGAACCATTTTCCAGACATGTTCAGTGCCATGCCGTGCGTCAAATGACCGCCTTCAGCCAAGCTCATGCCCATGATGGTGTCGCCGGGCTTCAAGAAAGCCAAGAACACAGCCTCGTTTGCCGATGCGCCGCAATGCGGTTGCACGTTGGCGCAGTCGGCGCCGAAAATTTGTTTGATGCGGTCGATGGCCAGTTGCTCAGCCACGGCCACGAATTCGCAGCCACCGTAGTAGCGCTTGCCTGGGTAGCCTTCGGCGTATTTGTTGGTCAGTTGCGAGCCTTGGGCTTGCATGACGGCGGGGGAGGCGTAGTTTTCGCTGGCGATCAGCTCAATGTGGTGCTCTTGGCGGGCGTTTTCAGCCTGAATGGCGGCCCAAACTTCGGGGTCTGTTTGTTCGATCAAGATGTTGCGGTTGTACATACTGGCAGTCCTAGAAAAAGGTGGTTTTGTGGCTGCCCAGGCGAACGGCAAAACACCTCTGTATCAGAGGCTGCGCGCTTCCCAGTGGTCATACATCCACGTCAGCGGTACAGGGTTTGGGCCCTGCACGCCTATCGCCAGTTGCGCACGGTTGAGAGTTTACCGCGCTTCATCATCGGCATTTATTCGCCGTCATCTTTGCCAAAAGGGGTCAAGCGCTGCGCTTTTTCCCACAAACTCTCCAAACGCGCTGTCGCGGCCTCTGCTGCGGTAGACGGCCCTGCGGTGATGGGCACCTTCACGCCTTTGGCCACTTGTTGCAAGCGGACGTTTTCGGCCATCACCTTGCCGGCGTAGCCTTGGTCGTCCTTCATATTGCCCGCGCCCACGTAGAGCTTGAGCCCACCTTCGAGGCTGCCGGCGCGGTTGATGCACTCTTTGAGCACATTCACGCCCACCCGGACGTTGGCAACGGGGTCGAAGGCGGCCAAGGAACCGCCAAAGCCTTGATACTTTTGTTCATGGATCTTTGTCATGACCTGCATCAGGCCTTGGGCGCCAACTGAGCTTTGGGCGAAGGGGTTGAAACCCGATTCGACCGCCATGACCGCCAAAATGAGGGTGGGTTCGATTTGGTTGCTAGGGCCGACGTCATAGGCTTCGGCCACCAAAGCGCTCAAAGGTTCTGGTGCGACGTGGTACTTGCGGCTGAGCCAATAGGCCAAATTGGATTGTTGTTTAGGCAGGTCTCGGGGGTCGGTGGCGGTGGCGCGGTCGACGGCTTCTGCGTCGGTGGCAATGCCCAGTTCATCGTATTGGCGCTCTTGTAGCCAGCTGATGACCTTGGCCTCGGTCACCACGCGCAGATCGGGGCGCACGGTCAACGCCACCACAAAAAAGAAGATGGAGAGCCCCACAACGGCCAATCCGTTGTGAGAAATGGCGAAAAAGCCTTGCGCCACATCAGCAGCAAAGGTACGTAGACCTAGCTGTAATCTGGCAATCATAGGGATGGACATAAATTTATAAATAAGGAGTAGGCCAAAATTTTAAAGCCTCGGCGACAATTGCGCCTAATTTACTGTGAGCCCTACTTGTGACTGATTCTTCTAACAAACCCCTCGACCTCGCCGCCCTAGATACTTTGACTGGTGGGGCCTTTACCGTTTCGACCGCTGCGGACCGCACTGCGCGCCTACGCGACTGGCTCGCTGGCCAACCCACGTTGGAGCAACTGCAAGCCGTTTTTGACGAAATGAGCCACCGCGACAAAGGCGCCGCCAAAGTGCTGCGCGAGAAGCTCGACGAGTTACGCCGCAGCAAAGGCCAAGACGCCTTGATCGTTGAGTGGGCCGCCAAAGGTGAAGCCTTGCGCGATGCGCCACGCATCAACGTGGGTGACGCCATGGGATGGCAACGCGACGCAGCCAAAGCCGGTGCGCCTCTTTCACGCGAACCTTTGGCTGGTCTGAAAGCCGCTCTCGCCGAACGTGTGAAGGCCGTGGAAGACTTGCAACACCAAACCCAGGTGCAGCGCGAAGCAGCCGTTCTTTTGGCGCAACGCATTGATGTGCTGTCCACCAAGCCTTGGCAAGATGCCTTGGCTCAGCGTGAATCTTTGCAAACGGACTTGGACCGTTGGGCCTCGCAAGCCCAGGCGCTCGCCGCTGATGTTCAGTGGCCCAGCGTGGATGCCAAGTTTGCACCAGCGCTGCAAACCAGCACCCAACAAGTCCAAGCTGTCTGGACCGCTTTTTGCGAAGCCCTGGCTTTGACCGAAGCCGCCGCCGCCGATGCGACCGCGCCTTTGCCGGCCGTGCCCGCTTGGTCTGATCAAATTCGTTTGACACGTGGAGAGGTGATGCCCCAAGCTGCCTCGCCAGCCAAAGCCCCTAAGACGGTGGCGCCGGGTTTGGATGCCACACGCAAAATCAAACCAACAGCTGACAAAGCTGTGGTCGATCAAAAGCGTTTAGAGCTGACCATGCAAGCCGAGGCCTTGTTCAAGCCAGCGCCTGTGGCCAAGCCCGTGAAAGAAAAAGCATCCACGGTCGAACAAGCCGCCCCTGAAGCCGAATTGACCCCGTCCGTGTCCATCGAAGCGCCCGCAGCCCCCGAACACGTGGTAATTGAACCCGTGGATGTACCTGAGGTGACGGTGGACGCCATTGACACCGCTGCGGCACCTGATGCCGCCGCACCAACTCCAGCCGCAGCTAAAGCCGACGACGTGGTGCGTATTCCCGCCATGGGAGGCCGCAAGATGCAAGAAACCTTGCGCAACTTGCGTGAGCAATGGAAAAAAATAGACAAAGAAGCCGCGCCCAACCCCGCCTTGTGGAAACGCTTTGACGCCGCCTGCAACCGCGCCCATGAAGTGGTCGATGTGTGGCTCAAAGAAGCCCGTGCCCAAACCGCTGCCCACAAAGCACAACGCTTGGCCCTGATCGAAGAGGTCAAGGCTTGGGCCGTCGAGCATGCGAATGGCCCAGATTGGAAAGGCGTGGCGCGTCAGTTGCATCAGTTCGCTCAACGCTGGCGCGACAGCGGCCACCTGAGCGAAAAAATGTTTGCTGAATTGCAGCCCGTTTGGAAAGCAGCGATTCACGCCGCGCACGAGCCCTTGGAAGTGGTGCAAAAAGCCAGCCTGACGCGTCGTCAAGCTTTGATTGCCGAAGCTCAAACCTTAGGAGCTGCTCCGACGCTGCGCGTCGATGCGGTCAAAGCCTTGCAACAACGTTGGCAAGAAGAAGCCCACGCAGTGGTCTTGGATAGAAAACTAGAACAAAAACTGTGGGATGCCTTCCGTCAACCGATTGATGAGGCATTCGCCCGCAAATCGTCGGTACGTGAGCAATCACAAGCTGCTTTGACGCCGCATGACAAAGCCGTGTTGGATGCTGCCAAAGCCTTGGATTCAGCCACGGCGAAAGGAGATGCCTCACAGATCCGCGCCGCGATGCAAGCGTTGGAACAAATCGCCCGCGGTGAAGTGGTGGCGACTAGCCCCGTGGCTGCCCCCGCCGCAGAAGCTGCTCCTACAACAGATGCAGTAGAAGCCACAGAAGCTGCGTCTGTCGAGCCAGCCGTCAATAGCGACGTGCCGACCGAGTCGTCTGAATCAACCGAAGCGGTCGCAGAGCCTGCAGAGGTGGTT
>CAIODK010000360.1 GCA_903856995.1 uncultured Burkholderiales bacterium | reverse complement strand
CAAGGCGGCATGTTCCCCAACTTGCGCCAAGAGTCGCTGGACGCATTGGTGGAGATGAACTTCCCCGGCTACGCCGTGGGCGGCGTGAGCGTGGGCGAGCCCAAAGCGCAAATGCTAGAGATCATGGCGCACACGCCGCACCGCTTGCCCGAGCACAAACCGCGCTACCTGATGGGCGTGGGCACCCCCGAAGACTTGGTGCAGGGTGTGGCCGACGGCGTGGACATGTTTGACTGCGTCATGCCCACCCGCAATGCGCGCAACGGCACACTGTTCACCCGCTTTGGTGATTTGAAAATTCGCAACGCGCGCCACAAGGCAGACCACGGCCCGCTCGACAGCACTTGCACCTGCTACACCTGCGCGGGCCACACACGCCCCGACAGCACCACCAGCGGCGGCTTTAGCCGTGCGTATTTGCACCACCTCGACCGCTGCGGCGAAATGCTCGGCCCCATGCTGACCACCGTGCACAACTTGCATTACTACTTGAACCTCATGCGCGAAGTGCGCGAATCGCTAGATGTGGGCCACTTTGGCGCATTCCGCAAAAAGTTTGCCGAAGACCGCGCACGGGGAGTTTGATGCCAACACCCATGTGGAAATCCACATGAAAAACGAGGGGATGCGCGGTTAAATTTCTAAACTTAAACCTTAGAGAATTCACATGTCCACCTCGCACCCCAAAAAACCTATTTACAAATCGCTTTACGCCCAGGTGTTGTTCGCCGTGGTCGTGGGCGTTTTGCTCGGTCACTTCTACCCCCAAGTCGGCGCAGACATGAAGCCTTTGGGCGATGGCTTCATCAAGCTCATCAAGATGATCATCGCGCCCATCATCTTCTGTACCGTGGTGGTGGGTATTGCTGGCATGGAGGACATGAAGAAGGTCGGCAAAACCGGCGGCTTGGCTTTGTTGTACTTTGAAGTGGTCAGCACCTTGGCGCTGATCGTGGGCTTGGTCATCGTCAACGTGGTGCAACCCGGCGTGGGCATGAACATAGATGCCTCTACCCTTGACACCAAGAGCATCGCGGCCTACACCGCACCCGGCAAGATGCAGGGATCGGTGGACTTTTTGTTGAACATCATTCCCTCCTCGGTGGTGGATGCGTTTGCCAAGGGCGAGATTTTGCAAGTGCTGCTGTTCTCGGTGCTGTTTGGTTTTGCGCTGCACAAGTTTGGTGGTCGCGGCACGATGGTGTTTGACTTCATCGAGAAGATGTCACACGTGTTGTTTGACATCGTGGGCATCATCATGAAGGTGGCCCCGATCGGTGCGTTTGGCGCGATGGCATTCACCATCGGCAAATATGGCATCGCCTCTTTGTTCTCCTTGGGCAAATTGATGGGCACGTTCTATCTGACTTGCCTGATCTTCGTATTCGTGGTGCTAGGCATCATCAGCAAGCTGCATGGCTTTAGCGTGTGGAAGTTCATCAAGTACATCAAAGAAGAGTTGCTCATCGTGCTGGGCACATCGTCTTCAGAGTCTGTCTTGCCCCGCATGATGGAAAAGCTCGAAAACCTCGGCGCGCGCAAGTCGGTGGTGGGCTTGGTCATCCCGACCGGCTACTCGTTCAACTTGGACGGCACATCCATCTACTTGACCATGGCTGCCGTGTTCATCGCGCAAGCCACGGACACGCCGATGAGCTTGACACAGCAAATCACCTTGTTGGCGGTGTTGCTGCTGACTTCCAAAGGCGCAGCGGGCATCACGGGCAGCGGCTTCATCGTGCTGGCGGCGACGTTGTCTGCTGTAGGCGGCGTGCCCGTAGCGGGCTTGGCGCTCATCTTGGGCATTGACCGTTTCATGTCTGAAGCGCGTGCGTTGACCAACTTGGTGGGCAACGGCGTGGCCACCTTGGTGGTTGCCAAATGGACCGGCGACTTGGACATGCAACGCCTGCACGACGGCTTGAACAACCCCACACAAGAAGAAGCAGAAACGCCGGAGGTCATGCTCGACCAGCAGCAAGCGCACATGGCTGGTTCGGCCAAGCACTAAAGACTTGGCGGCGTGCGCCGTGGCGCTATGCCTCGGTGGTGAACACCGTCAACACACCGGTGTAGCCATACAGGTCTTGGTGCGCGATCTCGCCGCCCGCAAAGAAGCCCACCAGCGGCACATCGCCCAAGGCCCGACGCACGATTTGCAGCTCGGCACTGGGACCGCCAAAGTGTGGCCCTCCGCGTCCGGCGCAGCTCACATAAATAGCACCCGCCATGCGGCGCGCTGGGTGCGGGTGAATGGCGGTGTCTGCGCGCAAGGCACCCGCCAGCTCCGCTGTCATTTCCTCGGGCTCTAGGGCCTCGCGCACTTCGGCGCAAATGCGCGTGAGGTCTGCACGTGCGGCGGCAGCGTTGCGCTGACAAAACGTCAGACGCATGCCGACTTCCACCGGCTGTGCGACCGCCACGGCGTCGCGCGCTGGGTCTATACCGATGATGTGACGGACCAACACCGCGTCATCAAACTCGCCCGTGCGTTTGACGGCAGGGTCGTGCGCGGGGGCCAAGCCTACAAGGGTGGCGCGCACTTTGGCGATGGCGGGCTGCGCGTTGGACAGACTGATTTGCAAGTCGCGCTCCAGCACGTCCAGCGCGGGTTCATCATCTAACGTCAGCACGAGGTTGTTTTCTGCGCTCGTGATGGTGTGCACTTTGGCGATCGGTAAACAGCCTTGCGTGACGCGCGAGAGCATGGCAACTTCAGCATCAAAAGCCACGCCACTCAAGCCGCCATGGAACACGCCGGTGGCTTTGCCTTGGCCTGCGATGTTGCCGTCGCCGTTGAGGGCGAACTGCACCACATCTGAGCGGCTCGCCGCTAGACCACCAAACACATAGCCACTGGCGGTGCGTTGGGCCAACTCAGCGATCAGCTCAGGCACATCGGGGGTTTGTGCATCGGCATGCAACAGTGCGGTGTGCGGGACAAACGTGCTGCCACGGAGCGCGCGCATGCCCGCCTGCGCCAACGGTGCCACGCCGCTGAACACGCGGTAGTGCTCGGGGGCGATATCGCAGAGCATGACCGTCAATGCTGGCTCGTCAAAGTACTCCACATTGTTGGCGGCAATGCCCACGCCCACCGTGCCCGCCCAGTCCGTGACTTCGGGCAGCTCGGCACTCAGGTGCGACAAGATGTCTTGCGCGTGCGGGGCGTAAAGGTCAGTGATGTAGAGCAGCCCGAGGTGCGGCGCACTCGCGTACTCGGGCAAAGCCATGTGGGCGCGCAGTTGCGCCAGCGCCAAGCCTGCGGCCATCTCCCACTGAGGGTGGGTGGCATGGCCGTAGGGGAAGAGTTTCATCGCTTCGATTTTGCAGCGGTTTTACGCGCGGTTGTTTTGCGGGCTGGTGTTTTGCGTGCCGCGGTGGGCGCTACCGGTTTTGCAGCGGGCTTGCCATGCGTGGCGGCGGTGTGCGCGTCGGCGCGATGCGCCATGTCTTTCATGGCGTGCGTGGCGATGTGCTCGAACTGGTCCGTCAACGCGCCCCACCAATGTGCAGGGTCCACGCCGGCCGCTGTTTTTTTGCTGCGCGGCTTGGTGGCTTTGGCTTGCACTTCGGGTTCTGCCTCTGGTTCCACGTGTTCTGGCTCGGCAGGTGCTGCTGGCGTGAATGAATAGGTTTTGGCCGCTTGTGCAGCGTCCTGGGTTTTGACCTTGAGTGATTCAGCCAAATCGTTGAAGCTCATGTTCATGCCCTTCAAAGTTTGCAGCGTCATGCGCTGGACTTCGAGAGCCTGAATCGTGGCACCCACCGCCTTGCTGTTTTGCTCTAACCAAAACTGCACGGTCTTGAGCTCTTGAATGCGCTTCTCTAACTCTTCCGGGTCCAGCGTAGGAGCAACCCAACCTGGCGCAGCGGCCGACGTCGCCGACGCACCGCCTCCGGGGGTGAGGTTTTTCAAAAAGTCAAAGCCCGGTACGAACTTGGTGAAATCAAAACCAGCGGCATTCGTCATGTCTGTCTCCTGTGTGTAGTTAGACGCATTAAACCAAAACCTAACCCACGGCTAGCTGACAGCTCAATGCTTGTGCTCGCCATGGTTGTGGGTGCTGTGATCATGGCTGGGCATCGCTGGGGCTTGCATGCCCACCAGCAACTTCAGCTCGACATTCGACTTCACACCTTTGGCGTCTTGCAATATCAAGGTCAGCGGCACGGTGGTGTCTTTGGTCAAGGGGGCTTTCAGGTCCATCAACATCACGTGGTAGCTGCCGGGCTTGAGCTCCACGGCCTTGCCTGCTGGCAGATCGAGGCCATTGGGCAAGGCGGCCATCTTCATCACATCTTTTTCCATTTTCATTTCGTGAATCTCAGCCACGCCTGCCACGGAGCTGCTCACGCCCACCAGTTTGGCGTTGTCTTTGGCGGTGATCTTCATGAAAGCGCCCGTGGCCTTTTGGCCCTGCACCGTGGCACGCGCCCATGCGTCGGTGACGGTGACGTTTTGCGCGAAGGCACTGGCGGCACACACGGCGGTGAATGCAGCAGCGATGAGGTGTTTAGAAAATTTCATAAAAGCTCCTTTGGGTTAATTGTGATCTTAGTTCTTGCCATTAGTGTTTGGGGTGCGCAGCGTGCGCGCCGTGTGCCCCATGCGCCGCAGGCTCTACTTTGACAATGCCATCAAACATCGACAGTTTTTGCAGCTGGTCTGCACTCAATTTGGCTTCCGCTGTCTGTACTTTGGCCACCAAGCGCTCAGCTGTGGCGCTGGGCATGCCCGTTTGCGACAAGGCCGAAGACTTCTTCAAACCATCGCCACCGCACACTTGGATAGACCATTGCCCTTTTTCTTTTTTCAACAAAGCACGGCCGCCTTTGCCAGATTGAATCCAGCCTGCAATCGCATAGTCGCCCTCGATGGTGACGGGGGCGACCGCCAAGGGCGCATCTGGCTTATCGAACAACTTCTTCATGTTGTGCTCGATGGCTTGTGCGTCCGTCATGGCGTGCGCGGCTGCAGGCGCGTGAGGTTCATGGGCGAAGGCTGCACTGGTGAACAGCGCGGTGATAAGAAAAAATTGAATTAGTTTCATAGAGCTTCCTTGTTAAAACAAATAACCATTGCCATAGAAGTTGGCTGAGTGTATTTCCGACTCATCCTTCCATCACCCAAATAATGACTTGCGTAGCTACAAAGCCAAGCATGCCAAATGCCAGCACTAAAAAAGAACAAAAGTGCCGAATTTTCCTGCTTTAGATCCACGCGCCAGCTGAAAAATAATGAACAGCATGTACAACATGAAACCCGTCACGCCAAACGTGAGGCCAAACTCGGCAAATTGTGCTTCGGTCACAAAGCTTCTCTTGGCCTTGCAGACGACGCCATCAGTTCTTCTGTCAACTGCATGCAAAGCGATGCTCGTTCATGCACCAGCAACCACTCGCCCAACTCAACCTGCTTGCCTGATTCAGTCACGCGCACCAACGGGCTAGCCCCATCGGTCATCGACACGCGATACAAACCTCGGGTGAATTGATGCTGTTGGTTTGACCTCGGCGCTCTTGGCGCACCACCAAATGGCGGTCAT
>CAIODK010000359.1 GCA_903856995.1 uncultured Burkholderiales bacterium | reverse complement strand
GGCCGTAGAACGCACTCGCGTACTTGGCACTGTAGGCCATGATGCGCGTGTGGATCAGGCCTCTTGCTTCTAATGCTTGGCGAATGGCGCCAATGCGCCCGTCCATCATGTCGCTGGGGGCAACGATGTCCACGCCAGCGTCGGCTTGTGTCAGCGCTTGTTTGACCAACATGGCGGTGGTTTCATCGTTGAGGATGTAGCCTGTGTCGTCCAGCAAGCCATCTTGACCATGGCTGGTGAAGGGGTCGAGCGCCACATCGGTCATCACGCCGAGTTCAGGGAAGCATTTTTTTAGCTCGCGCACCACATGGGGTACGAGGCCGTCGGGGTTGGTGGCTTCCATGCCATCGGGCGTTTTGAGGTGGCTGCTGATCACGGGGAACAGCGCCATCACGGGTATGCCGAGCTTCACGCATTGCTCGGCTACGGGCAGAAGCAAATCAAGGCTCAACCGGTCCACGCCAGGCATGGATGCCACGGCCTCACGGCGATTTTCGCCTTCGAGCACGAAGACGGGGTAAATCAAATCGTTCACGCTCAAGGCGTGTTCGCGCACCAAACGGCGCGTGAAGTCGTCACGACGCAGACGACGTGGGCGGTTGGCGGGGAAGGGGGCGAAGGGATGTTGCATGGGTGAAATTGTGCCCGTTTGTGCGCGTCACCTGTGCGAAATGTGCGGTGTTACCCCCATTGATGGAGTCGGGCGTGTTTGATAGATTATTTCTGGGCAGCTTGCAGCCCCCCGCTTTTCCTCCCTAAGCGGGCGCCTTGTGCGTGACAGCACAGGGTGACTTAGCCCGGCCTTGTGTCGGGCTTTTTTTGGCGAGGCTAAACTGGGCGCATGCTTTGGATCAAATCTTTTCACATCATCTTCGTTGCCAGCTGGTTTGCAGGCCTGTTTTATTTGCCGCGAATTTTTGTGAACTTGGCACAAGTCGCACCTGAATCTGTGTCTGAAGAGGCGCGCTTGTTGCTGATGGCACGCAAGTTGATGCGCTTCACCACGCTATTGATGTTGCCGGCTGTGGGGTTGGGTTTGTGGCTCTGGTTGGGCGTTGGCATCGGTATGGGCCCAGGCAATGGTTGGATGCACGCCAAGCTGACCATCGTGTTGCTGGCGCTGGGCTACCACCACGGCTGCGGCCGATTGCTGCGCAAGTTTGAGGCGCACACCAACACACGCAGCCACGTTTGGTATCGCTGGTTCAATGAGGTTCCGGTGGTGTTGCTGACCATTGCCGTGATCTTGGTGGTGGTCAAACCTTTCTGAAGTAGGCGAGGTCCATGCGTAAAACATCCGCCTGGCCCCTTTCGCAAATTTGCGTGGCGTTGATCGTCTACGCCAGCCTTTACCCCTTTGACCATTGGCGTGATCAAGGCCTAGCACCTTGGTCATTTCTGACCGCGCCTTGGCCCAAGTACTGGCTAGGGTTTGACGTGGTGTCTAACGTTTTAGGCTATGCGCCTTTGGGCTTCCTCCTGACCCTGAGTGCCATGCGCATGGGGTGGCGCACACGTGTGGTGATCGTTTCAACCCTAGCGGCCGCCGGGTTGTCGGTGACGATGGAGGGTTTGCAAAGCTATTTGCCCGCGCGCGTCCCGTCACTGGCGGATTTTTTGCTGAACACCTTGGGCGCTTGGCTCGGGGCGGTGCTGGCTAAATCACTCGAGCTTTTGGGGTTGCTCCGTCGCTGGAGCCAGTTTCGTGCGCGTTGGTTTGTGCGGGATGCCTACATGGCGCTGGTGTTGGTGGCGATGTGGCCCGTGGCGTTGTTGTTTCCGGTGAGCGTCCCTTTGGGTTTGGGACAGGTCTGGGAGCGTGTGGAAGACGCGCTCACCAGCGCGTTTGAGGCGACCCCTTTTGAGAATTGGATTCCACTGCGCGCATTCGAGTTGGAGCCTTTGCTACCAGGCGCTGAATTGCTCTGTGTGATGCTGGGCTTGCTCGTGCCTTGCTTGCTGGGGTTCGGCGTCATCCGCCAAGCTGGTCAGCGCTTGATGTATCTGAGTGTTCTGCTGGGCCTGGCTTTGGGTGGAAGCGCCTTGTCAGCCGCCTTGAGTTATGGCCCTGTACATGCGTGGGCTTGGCTGACTTTGCCGGTGATGTTGGGCCTGGGATTTGGCGTGTTGGGTGGGCTTGTTTTTTTGCCGTTCTCTGCGCGCACGGCTTGGGCTTTTTTGTTGCTTTCGGTGTTGGTGCAGCAAAGTTTGCTAAACCAGTCGCCCGAAAGCGCCTATTTTGCGCAAACCTTGCAGACGTGGGAGCAGGGGCGTTTTATTCGTTTCCACGGCTTGGTGCAGTGGTTGGGTTGGCTTTGGCCATATGCCGTGATGTTGTTGGCGTTGTTGCAGTTGACGCAAGAGCGCCGTGACCGAACTTAAAATTAGTCCATGACCCAACAGCCTTACTACAAACACCATATTTTTTTCTGCCTGAATCAGCGCGACAACAACCAAGATTGCTGTGCCAGCCATGGCGCCCAAGAGGCGTTTGAGCATTGCAAATCGCAGGTCAAAGCTGCGGGCTTGGCCGGTGTCGGCGGCGTACGGGTCAACAAAGCAGGTTGCTTGGACCGATGTGCCGGCGGACCCGTTGCTGTGGTGTACCCAGAAGGCGTTTGGTACACCGTGGTGGACAAAAACGATGTGAGTGAGATCGTCGAGAGTCATTTGAAAAATGGCCGCATCGTGGATCGTTTGGTGTTACCCGCCCACGTGGGTCGTTGATACGCACATGAATTCACAGACTCAAAAAATCTCGCTGCAAGGCGAAGCTGGCGCGATCGAAGCCCTGCGTGACGAGCCCGAGGGCGTGTCACGCGGCGTGGCCATCGTGGCGCACCCGCACCCCTTGTTTGGCGGGACCATGGACAACAAAGTGGTGCAAACACTGGCGCGCGCGTTGGTGCAGTGCGGCTGGACGGTGGTGCGTTTTAACTTTCGCGGGGTCGGCAGCTCAGCCGGGGAGCACGATGCAGGCGCGGGAGAAGCGCGTGACTTCGTGCGCGTGGTTGAGCAAGTGGCGCCTCAGGGCCCTTTGGTGATTGCGGGATTTTCATTTGGCTCCTTCGTGGCCAGCCACGCTTTGGCGGAGCTGTACCCCCTTCGCACGATTGACAAGGTGGTGTTCGTGGGCACTGCGGCGCAGCGCTTTACTGTGGCGCCGATTGCACCTGAGCTGCATGAAAAGACCTTAATCGTTCACGGCGAGCAAGACGACACCGTGTCGCTGGCGAGCGTGATGGAATGGGCGCGCCCCCAAAGTCTGCCGGTGATGGTGGTGCCAGGTGGAGGTCATTTCTTTCATGGACAATTGCCGCTTCTCAAAAATTTAGTGGTGCGCCATCTGCAGAGCTAAGTCCTGCAGAGCCGGATGTGGGTTTCGTCCACG
>CAIODK010000358.1 GCA_903856995.1 uncultured Burkholderiales bacterium | reverse complement strand
GCTGTTGCTGTTGCTGTTGCTGTTTCCTCATCTATTGTGCAAAGACGCATGGCGATGGTGCTTCTGGAAATTAATCAGTACCTAGCGTTTACACCGGAGCAACGAGCAGGTGTTTTTACCTCTGTCGGTATTCGAATGCAGTTCTATGTCTCTATTCTTGAGTTAATCAAACAAAATAATTTTTGGGTAGGGGTGGGGAGTATTGATTTTGCAAATATTTTTTGGATGATCAACGAGAAAATGGGAACAACCCCTGAGCAAGCAGCTAATCAGTTCAGTGGCTTCCAGAACCCCCACAATGAATACCTCTTCATGCTGGCCACCAAGGGGCTTGTCGGCCTTGTGCTTTATGTCGGCATATTCATTCAAGCCTGCCGCATTGGATGGCAAAAAAAAGATGAGGTGCAGCGTATTGGTTTGTTAATGCTGATTTTCTTATTCATGTTCAGCATCACAACCAACTCAATGATGACCGACATGGAGGAGGGGCACTTCACCATGTTGATGCTCCTCGTCTTCTTGGCTCCTGCTTCATTGGATTTGATAAAAATCGATTCGAAACATAAGGGCGAAAATTAACGTGCCTTATCAAGTTACAACAACGCCGATTGACGGCGTCCTAGTGCTAGAGCCCAAAGTGTTTGGCGACGCGCGCGGCTTTTTCTACGAGAGCTTCAACGCCCGAGACTTTCAGCAAGCGACAGGCCTGAGTGAGAGCTTCGTGCAAGACAACCACAGCAAGTCCAGCAAAGGCGTGTTGCGTGGCTTGCACTACCAAGTGCAGCACGCACAAGGCAAACTGGTGCGTGTGACGCAGGGGGCGGTGTTTGATGTGGCGGTTGACATTCGCCCAAACTCCAAGACCTTTGGCAAATGGTTTGGCACAGAGCTGTCGGCTGAGAACAAAAAACAGCTGTGGGTACCCAAAGGGTTGGCGCACGGATTTTTAGTGACCAGTGAGAGTGCCGAGTTCTTGTACAAAACCACTGACTACTACCGGCCCGAGTTTGAGCGCAGCTTGTTGTGGAACGACCCAGCTATTGGGATCGTGTGGCCGCTGCATCTGTTAGATGCAGCGCCGTTGCTGGCGGCTAAGGATGTGGCCGCGTTGACATTTCAAGAGTCTGGGTTCGGTGCTTGATCGAGGCTAACGCAACCGCGCCATCCACCCCGTCAAGCCCAGCAGCCCCAAGCTACTAACCAGCGCAAACGCGGCCATGTGCTGGGCCGCATCGATGGGCTGCGCCAAACCCATCGGGGCTAACAGCATCAAGGCTTGCAACACACCGAGCGCCATGCAGGCCCACGAGTAGGCCCGTGCCGATGGCGTCTGAAAAGGCCGGTGGCTGAACGCGGCTGACAGGCACGCGCTGCCTTGCCACAGCACCAACGGCGCGATGTAGGGCCACACGCCGCGCCAACGTGGGTCTAGCCACGCTTGGTTCAGGGCCACGGCGCATGACAAGCCCAGCACGATGACGGCCGCAAATGCTGCGAGGCCCAGCCACCAAGGGTTTTGATTGCGGTGGCCTTGGGCCAACGCCACTTGCGCCCACGCCATGTGCACCACCGCAGGCAAGAAGCCCAGCACGCGCAGCAGGGCGCTCATCCAACCAGTTTCTTCGGCGCCATACAAGCGTTGCCACACCAGGATGATGGCGGTGGCGAGCAGCGCGTCGACCAAGGTGTGGGCCATGCGCAGGGTGGTGCTGCGGGGGTCGGCTTGTGCGAGTGGGGTGGCCGCGCTGGTTGATGCCGCGCTTGTTGTCGCATGATGACGCCAAGCCGGCACCAGCCACGCAGCGCCCACGGCGTAGCCAAGCAAGGCCGACACGACCAAGGTCGGCCCTGTCCATCCTAGTGTTGCACCTAGCAGCGCCGCACCTAGGGCTGTTACTGCCGCGGTGAGGGGCGGCAGCACGCGCACGGCGGCTTGTTGCCAGTGGCTGCCGACGCGCAGCGTGAGGCTTTGCGCCAACATCCAGCCCATTTGGCAAAACGCCAGCAGCAAGGCCCACAGCAGGGCGGGCCACAGGGCCAGTTGGCTAAACCAGACGGCCAATGCAGCCACGGGCAGCAGGCCTAGGCCGCGCAACGCACTGGCACGCCATGCGTGTTGTGCCGCGAGGGGGGCGGGTAAGTGTTGGTTGGCCAAGAGACCCAACGGTGCTTGGGCCAAGGCCAAGGTCATCCAGAAGAAACCAACTTGGCTGATGACCGAAAACTCGCCCACCTCTTGTGGCGTGAACAGGCGCAGCATGAGCAGCGCAAACGCCACCTGCGTGGCAAACGCCACCATGCTGGCCAGCGCAATGGTGCGGGTGGTTTTCATACGATCTGCAAGTGCTTCCATAGGGCCAGCTTGGCTAATAGCTGGGGCCAGGCCAAGGCCCGCACATCGGGCACCACGTAGGGGTAGGCCTCCAGCGCCTCGCCAAAGCTGGGCTGCCAGGTGCTGGGGTCGTCGCGCAGCACATGCAGGTTGCCTTGGTAGTGCGCGGCAAAGTAGCGGACCCACGCGTAGTCGTTGCTCACCACGGGCAGGCCCACGGCGCAGTACTCCAGCAGCTTGGTGGAGGTCTGTTGGTTGTAGGGCTCGGTGTTGCTGACCAGGTTCAAGCCCAAACGCGCGCGGCGTAATTGCTGGGGCACCTCGGCGTGCGGCACGCGGCCCGTGCAGGTGACTGTGGCGGGCAGCTGTGCGCGCAAGTCGTCCGGCACATCACCAACCAGCAGCAGCGTGCGGCCCGCGTCGTCGATGGACTGCAGCAGCGGCAAGAAGGGCTGCAAGCGGGTCATCTCGCCCAAGTACACCAAGTCAAATTCATGAGGCGTTAGGCGTGCAGGCGCAGCGGCATCCAAGAAGGCTTGCGCCACGCCCATGTCACGTAGTGCAAACGGCACGCCGTCGTTGAAGCCCATGCGCTCGCGCACCCAACCGTTTTGAAACAAACGGTAATCAGGCTTGGGCTGCGTCCAGTGCTTGACTTGGTC
>CAIODK010000357.1 GCA_903856995.1 uncultured Burkholderiales bacterium | reverse complement strand
GGTAGAGCCCAACACGGGGTCTGCGTCCTTGGGCAAGGCCGCTTTGACCACAAAAGTACGGGTCACGGTATCGGCGCTGGCTGACACATCGCGCACTTTGGCCTCTAAGTTTTTCCCATCCGTCCACTGGCGTACATCCACCACAACGCCTGGTTTCAATGTCGCTAACTTATCCTCCGACACAGAAAAAACCACATCACGCGGCCCATCCAAGGCGAGACGCACCACCGACTGACCTGCGGCCACCACCTGGCCAGCTGATGCGTCGATGGCGGTGATCACGCCAGCGCCATCGGCCACCAACTGCGTGTAATTGGACAGATTACCTTGAACTGTGTTTTGGGCTTGCGCTTGCCGCAATTGGGCGTGTGCCGCCTTGTCATTGGCTTGACGGCGTTCCAACTCAGCGGTGCTGATAAAACCTTGGTTAAACAAGTCTTGGTAGCGCTTCAAATCGGCAGCGGCCACATCGCGGTTGCTTTGTGCCGCGATCAGCTGCGCAGCACTGGCCTCTGCAGCCACGCGGTAATCTTGTGGGTCCATTTGCGCCAACAACTGCCCCGCTTTGACACGCTGACCCAATTCGGCTGGGCGGTTGATCAACTTGCCCGACACACGAAAGCCTAGCGTCGACTCAATACGGGCACGCACGTCGCCTGAGAATTCCAAATCAAAGATACTGGCCGACTCACCCACCGTCAAGACCTTGACCGCTCGCACAGGCGCAGGTTCGGGTGGTGCTTTACTACATCCAGCCAGCACCGCCAAACAGACCATGACCAAAGGCAAGCAAGAAGACGTAGAAAATGGACGTACCATAAAGTTCCTGAAATACTAATGACCAATTGGTTATTAATATACCCCACATTCATTTACCCCACGTACACAAAGGGGTACGACAATGACGGCCATCTATGTCGAGCATCGATCACTACGAAAACTTTCCCGTCGCATCCTGGCTTTGCCCTGCACATTTGCGTCCAGCTGTACAAGCCATTTATCACTTCGCAAGAACCGCGGATGATTTAGCCGACGAAGGCCAAGCACCCGCCCATCACCGTTTGGACGATCTGGGCCAATACCGCGCCGACTTAGAGAGCGCGCTCCGGCACGACGACACCCCCAGCGTTCGCTGGCCCCAGGTTTTTGGGCCCCTTCAGGCAGCGGCTTCATCCTATCAATTGCCAGCACAACTGCTGTTTGACTTGCTGGATGCTTTTGAGCAAGACGTGGTTTACGCTAGCGTGGGCCAAGGCTACCGCAACCGCAAGGAATTGCTCGACTACTGCCGCCGTTCGGCCAACCCTGTGGGCCGTTTGATGCTGCATTTGTATGGTGTGAACGATGGCACCTCGCTCGCCCAAAGCAATGACATTTGCACTGCCTTGCAGCTGATCAACTTTTGGCAGGATCGTGGCGAGGACTTGCGCCGTGGGCGCGACTACCTACCGCAAGGCCTGACCCTGAATGACGCGTTGACGTGGGCGCGGGACTTAATGCAGCAAGGCGCACCCTTGGTACATCGTCTAAAAGGCCGCGCGGGCTGGGAGCTGCGAGCGGTGGTGCAAGGCGGCCTGCGCATCTTGGACAAACTTGATGCCCGCCCCGAGACCACGGAACACATGCAGTTGGCACGCCCGACGCTGAACAAGCTCGACATAGCGCGCATCGCTTGGCGTTGCGTGCGCATGTAAGTGGCATCGGGGTGCCGGATAATCAGGCGCACATGACACCTCAAGACTATGTTCAACAAAAAGCCTCTGCCTCTGGCAGTAGCTTTTATTACGCTTTCCTTTTTCTGCCGCCACAGCGCCGTGCTGCCATCACCGCGTTCTACGCCTTCTGCCGCGAAGTGGACGACGTGGTTGACGAAGTGACCGACCCCGGCGTGGCCGCCACCAAGCTCGCATGGTGGCGCAATGAAGTGCGCGTTGCCTTCGCTGGAAAACCCAACCACCCCGTGACCCAAGCCTTGATGCCTTACGTGGCTGAATTTGGCCTTGAAGAAAAGTCTTTGCAATCGGTCATCGACGGTTGCGAATTGGACCTGACGCAAACCCGCTACCTCGACTACCCCAACCTCACGCGCTACTGCCATTTGGTAGCCGGCGTGGTGGGCGAAGTCTCTGCCAAGATTTTTGGCCAAACAGATTCCGCCACCACAGCTTACGCCCACAAACTCGGCCAAGCTTTCCAGCTCACCAACATCATTCGCGATGTGGGCGAGGACGCCTTGCGGGGTCGTATCTACTTGCCTGTGACTGAATTGCAACAGTTTGATGTGAAAGCCCACGAACTATTGAACCGCGTGGACTCGGACCGCTTTCAGGCGCTCATGCAATTCCAAGCGGCGCGCGCGCACGCTTTGTATGACGAAGCCTTGGCCCTCTTGCCTGCGGACGACTGGCAGCATCAAAAGCCAGGCCTGATGATGGCTAGCATCTACCGCACTTTGCTGCGCGAAATCGAAGCCAAGAAGTTTCCAGTCTTGAAACAACGCGTCGCCCTCACGCCGCTGCGCAAGCTCTGGCTAGCTTGGAAGATGCAGGCACTCGGTCGCTTCTAAACCACTTTGAACAGCGTGAAGCAACTGACCATCGTAGGAGCCGGCTGGGCCGGAATGGCCGCTGCCGTTGCAGCCACGCAGGCAGGGTGGCAGGTCACCCTTTATGAAGCTGCCACGCGGGTTGGGGGCCGGGCTTGCAGCCTTACGCAATGCTTTGCGGGCAAGCCCTTAGACAACGGCCAACACATTTTGATTGGCGCATACCGCGACACGCTTGCATTGATGCGCACGGTGGGCTTAGACGCAGACGCGCTGCTACAACGCTTGCCACTCGACTTGCGCTTTGCGGATGGCCAAGGCCTGTGTTTGCCTGACTGGCCTATTCCGCTGAACCTTCTTGTGGGGTTAGGCCGTGCAAAAGGCTGGCAATTGAAGGACAAAATCAGTCTCCTCAAAGCTTCTTGGCAATGGCAACGTACCAAGTTTGAATGCGATCCCACACGGACCGTGGCCCAGCTGTGTGACAAGGCACGTTTAAGCCCTCGCGTGATGCAGCAGCTGATCGAGCCCCTGTGTTTGTCAGCACTGAACACCCCTGTGGACGAGGCCAGTGCAGAGGTGTTTTTGCGCGTGCTGCACGACGCACTGCTAGGAGGTGCCGGCAGTTCTGATCTGCTTGTGCCTCGTGTAGACCTCGGCGCACTCCTGCCTGAGGCTTGCTTGCAATGGCTTGAGGCGCATGGGGCTTTGGTGCATGTGGGCAAACGCCTCCAATCAACGGACATCGAGGCGCTACTCGCGACGACTGACTCCAAACAAGCGGTGCTCTTGGCCTGTCCACCCTGGGAGGCCGCTCGTTTGACTGCAGATATCGCACCTCAATGGGCGTACCGATGTGCCGCGCTAACGCATACCGCCATTGCCACGGTGTATTTGCATTGCACCGATGCCGGATTTCATGGATTGCCTCGCCCCCTGATGGCTTTGTACAGCGCCCCACATGCGCCCGCACAGTTTGTGCTCGACAAGGGAGCATTGACGCAACAGTGGGGCTTGCTCGCCGCTGTGGTCAGCGTCTGTCACGGCGAGCGAGACGACATCACGGCGCAAGTCCACGCGCAAGTCTGTGAGCAGCTTGGGTTGACGAGTTTAGAAGTGGTGCAAACGGTTGTCGAAAAACGCGCCACTTTTGCATGCACGCCCGCATTGGCGCGTCCTGAACCCTTGGTGGCAGAGGGTTTGTGGGCCTGCGGCGACTACATCTGTGGTCCCTACCCCGCCACACTCGAAGGCGCGGTGCGCTCAGGTCAGCAAGTGATCGCACACCTGCGCTAAGTGGCTGACCGTCAACGGTTGGGGTGCCTCATGCGGCCATGAGTGGCCTTGTGTGTTGACCCATGCGGTTTGCATGCCTGCATTGATTGCGCCCATCACATCAGATGTGGCATCGTCCCCTAGGTGCAACACCGCGTCAGGCGGTAAATTCAATTCCGCCGCTGCCGCATGAAAGATCCGCACATCAGGCTTGGCAACACCAAACACCCTCGCACTGACCGCTGCTTTGAAATACGGGCCTGCTGCCGTGCGAAACACATCGGCATTCCCGTTGGACAGCCCTACCAACGGGTAGCGTACGGCTAAGCGCGCCAACGCCTGCGAGACGCCGTCGTACAGCGTCACATTTTGACGTTCGGCAAAAAACACATCGAATGCTGGATCAGCCAAATGGGAAGCATCCCCCGCACGCAGCAAACTCTCGCGAATGGCCTCACGGCGCAGGAAACTGAAATCATGTGCTTTGTCAGCATGACGCTGGTTGATGTCGGCACGAATGGCTTGCCGCACCCCTGCCTGCGCACACAATTGCGCGGTTTGAGGGGCGTGCTCCGACAACCAATCTTGCAAAACTTGTTCGGCGCGTGCAATCGTGGGCCAGACGGGCCACAAAGTGTCGTCAAGGTCTAGGGTTATCGCTTGTATTTTGGAAAGGTTCAACATGGCTGGGCGAGAATACCGCATCATGTTCAAACCTGCTTTTAACCCTGAACCACCCTTCACCCACGGTCAAGCTCCGCGCACCGCCGTGCTGCTTTGCAACTTGGGGACCCCCGACGCGCCCACCGCCAGTGCCGTGCGCCGCTATCTTGCTGAGTTTTTGGGAGACCATCGCGTGGTGGAAATTCCCCGCCTAATTTGGATGGCCATCCTGCACGGCATCATTTTGCGCGTGCGTCCAGCCAAATCCGCCGCCAAATACGCCACGATTTGGACCGACGAAGGCTCTCCGCTGAAGGTTTGGACGGACAAACAAGCGCAGGCCCTGCAACAGGTGTTTAACTCCCACGGTGAGGCCATCACCGTGCGCTACGCCATGCGCTACGGAAACCCATCCATTGCCAGTCGACTGGATGAACTCAAGGCTGAAGGCGTCACCCGTGTATTGGTATTGCCCGCCTACCCCCAATACTCTGGTACCACTACAGCCAGTGTGTTTGATGCTGTGTACAGCTGGGGTTTGCACAGCCGTGTGCTACCTGAGTTCCGCTTCATCAACCACTATCACGACCATCCTGCCTACATTCAAGCCTTGGCAGAACGCGTGCGCACACACTGGGCAGAAAATGGTCAGCCTGAACGTTTGGTGATGAGCTTTCATGGAGTGCCTGAACGCACACTCCATCTAGGCGACCCTTACCACTGCGAGTGCTACAAAACTGCGCGTTTATTGGGTGAGGCGTTGGGGCTGAACAAATCTCAATACATGGTGACCTTCCAGTCCCGCTTCGGCAAAGCCAAATGGTTGGAGCCCTACACCGAACCCACACTGCAAGCCCTCGCCCAGCAAGGGGTGAAACGCGTGGATTTGATTTGCCCAGGCTTCACGAGCGATTGCTTAGAAACTTTGGAAGAGATTTCACAAGAAGCAAAAGAGGCCTATTTGCATGCGGGTGGCGAAGTGTTTCACTACATCCCTTGCTTGAACGACAGCGAGACATGGATTCAAGGCCTACATGGGTTGAGCAAAGAACACATGGGAGGCTGGTCTTTACAAGGCCCTACGCCTTCGAGTTTGGCTATCAGTCGAGAGCAGGCGCTGTCATTAGGCGCCAAGCACTGACAGTACCTTAAGGCGCTTTGGTTGCGCTTGCGACCGACGCTGCAGCTGCAGCAGGTGCTGTGGCTGCAGCACTGGCGGGTCTTACTACGACCCGTGGCAAGCTGGCAGGTATGTTGACTACGGGTGCAACGACAGGCTCTACGCCAGCAGATGCAGAAGAAGCAACGCCTTCTGCCGCACTCGCAGGTGCATCAGACTCAGAAGGAACCACCAACAATGGAGGTGCTGGCTCTGCCACAGGCTCCTCTTTGGGTTGCATGTAGGCAGCCACGCCCAAAGCTACGGCAAACAATGCCACGATCACCCACAGAGATGTTTTGGTTTTGGGCTCCGACGGATTCTCAGGAACGACAGCGTGGACTACGGCATCAAGTTGATCGATCACCGATTCTGGAGCCGTGTCCACAGAAACAGTGACTTCAACATCTGCAACGGGTTTGTCTTGCATGTCGGCATCTTCTGGAATCGACTCAGGTTCTGGCGTTGGTTCGGGTTCGCGTGCAAACAGGGCATCCAATGAAACGCCAAGCAAAACGCCCACTTTTTTGGCAGCGGTTAATTTGACGGCCTCGCTGTAAAAACAGCTCATACCGCCCTCTTCCAACTGACGGATCTGCTTGACCGACATGCAAGAGCGGGTGGCCATATCGTTTAAAGACCAACCACGGGTTTCGCGACCTAGTCGAAGCAACTCACCGTTGATAAAGAGTTCTGCTGAGCTCATAAAGATAGCGTGCTGGATGCCGATTCAGTGAATTACTTGACCAGCAGCAGCTCGCCTTTGATCGATGCGCCCTTTTGAACGGACAACGTTTGGTAAACCACGTGGCCATCCACAGTCGCGGAAGAGGTGACGATCAGCTCATTACATGTGGCAGTCCCTGAGAACTTGCCCTTGATGTGCAAGCTACTGCAAGTCACAACACCTTCAACTTGGCCACGCGCACCAATGGTGAGTTCATCCACTTGGATTTGGCCATTCAAAGCACCTTCGACGTGAATTGCGCCTTTGGCTGTGATCTCACCACGGAACGAGAAGCCCTCGCTCAAAATTGAAGGCTTGCTTGCCGCGGTTGAAATCATGTCCATCATGCTGCTTCTCGGTGTTGTTGTAACGGGTGCATAGGTCGGTTGATCGTCAACTTCATCCATTTGCACCTCTTCTGCCAACACCTCTTCAACATCGGGAATTGATGTTTCTTGGGGTGTCAGATTAACGTTGTTGGTTTTGGATTTGTTGAACATATTGTGCCGTCCGTATAACTTTTTGTGGATTGACGGGGTATCCGCCAATCAAAATTTCCAAATGCAGGTGCTTACCTGTTGACGAAGAACCTGTACTGCCGATGTTGCCCAACACAGATTCGTTAGTGACTTTGTCACCCAATTTCACATCGATATTTGCCAAATGGGCATACAGCGACTCTACGCCGTTTGTATGGCGAACCACGACGGTATTGCCATACTGGGTATGAAACTGAGCCAAGACGACCACACCGGGCTTGACCGAGCGAACTTTTTCATCACCGGTCTGACTCAACATATCAACACCGGTGTGAAAGTGCGTTTGACCTGTCAAAGGATGACGACGCACGCCAAAATCAGATGTCACGCTGTAATTAGGGACAGGCATGACGCTAGGCAAGGCATACAGAACTTCGCGCAATCCACGGTTGGTTGACAATTCGTCAGCCACCTTCCCGCGCAGCAAGGGGTTGCTCTTGACGTCATCTTCTAAATTGAAACCACCATTGGCTGCATTTTGCTGAATGATCTTCACGATTTTCTCAGTCAAACCCGAGGATTCAAGCTGAGACTTCATACTGACGTTTTCTTGCGACACCGCCACCATGGAGGTATCCACGAAACGACGAATACTCATATCGCGATCACGAATCGTTTGAGCCAATGAAACCATTTGCTCATCGTTCATGGACAACTGCTCTGAACCTTCGGAGTCTGATGCACTGCTCAGCAACGCGCGGTAGACCTCTTCATGCGAACGCTCCAACTTGGAGCGACTCAACATCAAACTGATACTGGTCGTCAACAACACAGCAATTGAAACCATCATGACACCCGTGACCAAAATGCCACTGCGCACCAAAAAGCGCTGCATGCGACCACTGATATTCAGGTAGTGAAGATCACCGTTTTGCTCCAGAATGATGCGCGCATCTTCGTACTGGCGCGTCCAACCACCGGACACCAGTCCAGGTAGTAAGCGAGCAGCGGTGAACATTCTGCGCATCATTGAGAAATGCTACGAGTTAAACGGCTGCAGTGCCGCCTACATGAACCACGGGGCCATTGGCGTCCTGGCTCAAAGTACCCTCGATCTCGCCGCCTTTTTCAATCTCTATTTCTGAGTACTGAACTTTGCCAGCGATCTTGCCGGTGGAACGAACAATCAAGCTCTTTTCAGAAATGATGGTGTTATGGAGTTGGCCACGCACATCGATGACCTTGGCAGACACACGGCCAGTGATCTTGCCTGTGGGGCCGATCAAAACTTCTTCTGCAGTTAAATCACCCTCAATGACACCGTTAATGATGGCTTTTGAAGGAACAGTGAAAGTACCTTTGACAACAACGCCGTCACCGATAACAACACTCTCGAGCGAATCTGATTGATTAGACATAGGGTCTCCTTATCTAAATTTTAGCAAACAAACTACCAAAACTCACGCTCAATCGAATTTATTGTTGTTTATTTGTTAAAAAAACTTCATTTGCCGCAACCACTTAGCGTATTTTTTGAATGTGCTTCCTAACTCATAAGCAACTTTAGAACCCAGCCTTTAACCATACCGACGCATTGACCTACCATTGCTCGTCTAATTTTCTCACTCACCATGCACAACACATTCATCATGGCTGGCGTCATGGGTTGGCCTGTGGCTCACTCACGCTCCCCTGTCATTCATAACCACTGGATTCACCACCACGGTTTGAGTGGTGCTTACGGACGATTCCCCGTTGAGCCACGCAACCTAGAAGCAGCTATACGGGGTCTTCAAGCTTTAGGGCTTGCGGGTTGCAACATCACCATTCCACACAAAGTCGAAGCCATGCAATACATGGACTGGGTTGACCCGCTGGCCCAACGCATGGGCGCCATCAACACCATCGTGGTACGACCCGATGGGGCGTTGCACGGATTCAACAACGATGGCTTTGGTTACATACAAAGCCTGCGAGAGGCTCAACCCACTTGGTGCGCAGATGCTGGGCCTTCTGTCATCTTGGGCGCTGGTGGCGCAGCACGCGCCATTGTGGTCAGCCTCATGGATGCTGGCGCAACAGAGATCCGAATTCTCAACCGAACCCGCAGCAAAGCCGAGGCCCTCGCGCAAGAATTCGGCGCACCCGTGGCTGCCTTTGACTGGAGCGAACGTCACGCAGTCCTGAACGGGGCATCCTTGCTGGTGAACACAACCAACCAAGGTATGCACGGCGAAACAGCACTTGACCTTCAACTAGAGCAATTACCCACGTCCGCCCTGGTCTCTGATGCGATCTATGTCCCGCTTGAAACACCCCTATTGGCCGCAGCGCGTTTGCGTGGAAATACCACAGTCAATGGGCTCGGCATGCTGCTCCACCAAGCCCGCCCAGCCTTTCATGCCTGGTTCAGTGTGATGCCTGACGTCACCCCCGAATTACGCCACATAGTGACTCAGACGCTCTAGAATTAATTCATGTATATCGGACTCTTAGAAGACGAACCCCACCTCGCCCAACACGTATGCGAATTACTTGAAGGCGCCGGCCACTCGGTCAAGGTGTTCCACAACGGTGCAGACATGGTCAAAGCCATTGGCCGTGACACGATTGACCTTTTTGTACTTGACTGGCGCGTTCCTCGGATGTCAGGTTTGGAAGTTCTCAACCATATCCGCAACGTACGCGGACTGAAAGAGCCTGTTCTTTTTCTGACCAGCCGCACGGATGAACAAGACATCACCGAGGCGCTGAACGCGGGCGCAGACGACTACTGCACCAAACCAGTGCGGCCGCAAGAATTCCTAGCCCGCATTGCCGCCCTACTACGTCGCACGTACCCAGATAGAAGCGACCAAGAAACATCACGTACCCTGCTGAACTACGCCTTTAACAAACTGGACAACTCCGTTTGTTTTTCTGAAAAACGCGTCGTCTTGTCTGAGAAAGAGTTCAAACTAGCCTTGCTTCTGTTTGAAAATCATGAGCGAGCCGTATCTCGCGAGCGTCTCATGCAAGACGTATGGGGCGGAGAAGGCGATGCGCTCTCCCGATCGCTGGATGTGCATGTTTCTTGGCTTCGTAAAAAGCTCGATCTTTCCGCCACGTCTCCACAACTGAGGCTCAAGCCAATTTACGAACTTGCTGAAACCAAAAAATATTCACGTCGAGCAATTAGGTCACAACCGCGCCAAGGTCACCT
>CAIODK010000356.1 GCA_903856995.1 uncultured Burkholderiales bacterium | reverse complement strand
GCCGCGGGTTACGCACACATTGACAGCGTGTTGCGACATTGGGCCCCCTGGGGTGGCGTCTATGGCTTATCCGCGTTATCCGGGCTGTTCGCCATGGGGTGCGCGGCGCAGCGTAGAGGGCCGACTTCGCCAAAGCACAAAACAGGGTTGTTGGTGATCGTCGTGGCAGCAATCTTGGGCTACACATGGACGACATCACCGAGTCAAACTGCGGATGAAGAAAACACGTCGAAGCAACCACTCCGGGTGACGCTGTTGCAAGGGAATATTCCACAAGATGTGAAGTTTAGAGATGGTGTGCGTCAAGCCTTGCGCGACTATCGGGCTGCATTACTAGGCAGCACCAGTGACCTCATCGTCACGCCTGAAACTGCTATACCTTTGATCCCAGAGCAGATGCCGGACCTCTATTGGCCTGAGCTGCAAGCGCACTTTTCAAAAGGACCACAGGCCGCCTTGATTGGCTTGCCACTCGTGAGGCGCAATGCGCAAGGACAAGCGCAATACAGCAATTCTGCGATTGGGTTGATGCCACAAACCTCACCGGCGTCAACAGCCGTCTATCAATACGACAAGCACCATCTTGTGCCATTTGGTGAATTCGTGCCTCCCATGTTCAATTGGTTTGTCCGCATGATGAACATCCCATTGGGGGACTTCACGCGCGGGGATGTGGCGCAAACGAGTTTGATCGTGAAGGGCGAGCGCATTGCACCTAATATTTGTTACGAAGATTTATTTGGCGAGGAGTTGGCGCGGAACTTCACAAGCCCTGAAAACGCCCCGACGTTGTTGGTCAACCTCAGCAACATTGCTTGGTTTGGCGATACCGTGGCAATTGACCAGCATTTGCATATCTCTCGCATGCGTGCCCTTGAGTTAGGCCGCCCAATGCTGCGCGCCACCAACACAGGTGCCACAGCGATCATCAACGCCCAAGGGACGGTCACACACCGCTTGCCCAGCGCCGTGCAAGGCGCGCTAACGGCCGACGTCTATGGGGTCCATGGCGCTCTGACGCCATATGCCCGCTGGGTGGCTGTATGGGGTCTTTGGCCATTGGTCGGACTGGCTTTTTTCATCTTGATGGGGGTCGCGGCCGTTGCACATGCGGGAAGGCACGGACAAAGGCGGTTCGGCCCGTAAAATCAGAGGTTCGCAGGCATATTGACCTGCAGCTTAATTTGCCAGCATCTAGCTGGCCTCGTTGCATGCTGACTTTTCAACAAATCATTCTCAAACTCCAGTCCTACTGGGCCGAGCAAGGCTGCGCCTTGTTGCAACCCATTGACATGGAGGTCGGTGCTGGCACTTCGCACACCGCCACGTTCCTCCGTGCCTTAGGCCCAGAGCCCTGGAAGGCTGCGTATGTGCAACCTAGTCGACGTCCCAAGGACGGTCGCTATGGTGAGAACCCCAATCGTTTGCAGCATTACTACCAATACCAAGTGGTATTGAAGCCGGCGCCCAGCAATATTTTGGAGCTCTACTTAGGTTCGCTCGAAGCGCTAGGTTTTGATCTCAAGAAAAACGACATCCGTTTCGTGGAAGATGATTGGGAAAATCCAACCTTAGGCGCCTGGGGGCTGGGCTGGGAAGTTTGGTTGAACGGCATGGAAGTCACGCAGTTCACTTACTTCCAACAAGTGGGCGGGATCGATTGCAAGCCCATCACCGGTGAAATCACGTACGGACTTGAGCGTTTGGCCATGTACTTACAAGGCGTGGACAACGTCTACAACCTGCAATGGACCGACGGGTTGACCTACGGCGACGTTTATAAACAAAACGAAGTGGAGCAATCCACGTACAACTTCGAGCACAGCGATGCTGAGTTCTTGTTCACAGCCTTTGGCGCCTATGAAAAACAAGCCCAACATTTGATAGGCGCACAGTTGGCGTTACCCGCCTACGAGCAGGTGCTCAAAGCGGCGCACAGCTTCAACCTTTTGGATGCACGTGGCGCCATCAGCGTGACCGAACGTGCCGCCTACATTGGGCGCATTCGTAACTTGGCACGCGCAGTGGCGCAAAGTTTTTACGAAAGTCGCGAGCGTTTGGGCTTTCCTATGGCGCCCCGCGAGTGGGTCGAGCAAATGCCAAAGAAGACAGCTTGAGCGTAGGACAGTACAACATGACAACACACAACCTACTCATCGAACTCTTCGTGGAAGAGCTGCCGCCCAAGGTCTTGCAGAAATTAGGCGATGCTTTTTCATCCGTGCTGTTTGAGCAACTCACTGCGCAAGGCTTGACCGCTGCCAATTCAGTGGTCACCGCTTATGCCTCACCGCGTCGTTTGGCTGCTCACATCACTGCTGTCGTGGCCCAAGCTGACGACAAGTCAGTGCAACAAAAACTCATGCCAGTCAGCGTGGGCTTGGACGCCAGCGGTAACGCCACACCGGCATTGCTGAGAAAGCTCCAAGCCTTAGGCGCCGGACCAGAGGTTGTGGCACAACTCAAACGCGCACCCGATGGCAAAGCCGAAGCTTTGTTTTACGACAGCATCGTCAAGGGCGCGAGCTTGGTCGATGGCTTACAAAAAGCATTGAACGAATCCATTGCGAAGCTGCCCATCCCCAAAGTGATGAGCTATCAGTTGCATACCGATTGCGGCATTGACAACTTTTTGCCGGGCTGGACCAGTGTGAACTTTGTGCGCCCCGCGCACAGCTTGGTCGCCTTGCACGGCAGCACCGTGGTGCCTGTCAAAGCGCTGGGGTTGACTGCAAGCAACAGTACCCAGGGCCACCGTTTCGAAGCCAAGGTGTCGCCTGTTGTGCTGGCGAATGCCGATGCGTATGCCGACACACTTGCCAAAGACGGCGCCGTCATCGCCAGCTTCACCGAGCGACGTGCAGAGATAGCTCGCCAGCTCGAAGCAGCTGCCGCCAAAGCGGGTGGAGGAGAAAATTCAAAGCTGAATGGAACGCTCCGACCCATCGAAGACGCGGCGTTGTTAGACGAAGTAACCGCCTTGGTCGAGCGACCCAATGTTTTGATATGCGAGTTTGAAAAACAATTCCTCGACGTGCCGCAAGAATGTCTCATCCTCACGATGAAGGCCAACCAAAAATACTTCCCCTTGCTTGACACAACAGGAAAGTTGACGCACCAGTTTTTGGTGGTGAGCAACATCACACCTGATGACGCTTCCGCCGTGATCGGTGGTAACGAGCGCGTGGTCCGTCCACGTTTGGCGGATGCCAAATTCTTCTTTGACCAAGACCGCAAAAAGACACTCGCGTCTCGCGTGGACGGTCTGGCCAAAGTGGTTTATCACAACAAACTCGGCACGCAAGGTGAGCGCACGGATCGTGTGCGAGCCATCGCCAAAGGTCTCGCCAAGTTGTTGCCGCAAGGCAAAGATGCTGATTTCATACAAGCCGTCGATGCCGCTGCGCAGTTAGCTAAAACAGATTTGCTGACCGACATGGTGGGCGAGTTCCCAGAGTTGCAAGGCATCATGGGCGGCTACTACGCGCGCCACGATGGGCTGAGTGACGATGTCGCGCAAGCCATTGAGGACCACTACAAACCACGCTTCGCCGGCGATGAACTGCCACGCAACACCGTAGGCGTAGTCGTTGCCTTGGCCGACAAACTTGAAACCTTGCTCGGCATGTTTGGCATTGGCAATTTACCGACCGGTGATAAAGATCCGTTTGCTTTGCGTCGTCATGCTTTGGGCGTGGTGCGCATGTTGCGCGAAACCAATTTGGATGTGGGGTTAGATGCTTTGATCAGTCAGGCCATTCCTGCATTTGGCGACAAGATCACCGACCCATCCGCTGCCTTGACGTCGTTCATTTATGACCGTCTCGCGGGGGGCCTGCGTGAACAAGGCTACACATCACAAGAGGTAGAGGCCGTGCTGGCGCTACGCCCACAACGCCTGAGCGACGTGGCCCAACGCCTCACCGCTGTGCGTGCTTTTGCCGCGTTGCCCGAGAGCCCTGCTTTGGCTGCCGCCAACAAACGCATTGGCAACATCCTCAAGAAAGCGAACGAAGTTGACGCGCATGTCAATCCAGCGTTGTTCACAGAAGACGCTGAAAAAGGACTGTACGAGGCCATGCAAAAACTATTGCCTGAGTCGGAGTCGCAGCTCAATGCCGGCGACTACACCGCATCGCTACAAACCTTGGCGGCCTTGCGCTCGCCCGTGGATGCGTTCTTTGATGACGTAATGGTCAACGCAGATGAGATGGATTTGCGCCTGAACCGTCAAGGCCTGCTCAAGTGCCTGCACTTGGCCATGAACCGCGTGGCGGATTTGTCCTGCCTCGCTTCTTAAGACTGCACACATGCAAATCAAGCTCGTCATCCT
>CAIODK010000355.1 GCA_903856995.1 uncultured Burkholderiales bacterium | reverse complement strand
TTGGATGGCCTTGGTCACAGTGGCAGCGATGGCGCTGACCACTTGGATGCCTGCGTGGGCTTTGATTCGCTACATCGGTGGCTTGTGTGGCGCCACGGGTATGTTGCTGGGCTCAGGCTTGGTGTTGGGTTGGCTCATGCGTCAGGGGCGACGGCCCGAGCTGGGGTTGTATTTCATTGGCTTGGGGCTGGGTATTGTGGTGTCGGCCGTTGGCGCCTGGGGGCTATCGCGGGTGTGGCCGACCTGGTCCGATCAATGGTTGGCGTTTGGGGTGTTGGGTTTTGTTTTTTTAATTCCCGCATGGGTGTGGCGCCCCCCAGTGCCTCCGAACTTGGTGACCGCGCATGACGCGCTGTCACGCCCTGTTGCCTCAAATCGTTGGACGTGGACCATGTTGGCCAGTTACTTCGCGGCGGGTTGGGGCTTCGTGATCAGTGCCACCTTCACTGTGGCGATTGTCGAGCGCGAACCGGCGCTGGCGGGGCAGGGTGCGTTGGCTTGGGCGATGGTGGGGTTGGCGGCGATGCCAGCCGTGTTCATTTGGGATTTGGTTGTCCGACGCTTGGGCGATAAGCAGGCATTGCTGCTTGCGTTTGGTTTGCAGACGATGTCGGTGGTGTTGCCTGCGCTTTCGGGTGAGCTGTGGGCCGCTTTGGCTGCGGCTGTGGGCTATGGCGCGACCTTCATTGGCATTGTGAGCATGACCTTGGCGTTGGTGGGCCGCAGAGCGCCCAACAATCCGGGCAAGGCCATGGCCAAGCTCACGCTCAGCTACGGCGCAGCGCAAATGCTGGCCCCTGTGGTGGCAGGTTATATGGCGCAGACCACGGGCACGTTCAAAGGTGCGTTGTGGCTGACGGCTGGCGTGATGGCCGCTGGCATGGCCTTGTTGGCCACCTTGCCCAAAGACGACTGAAAGCAACGCACGTCGCACCTATTTGAGCGAAAACCCCGACCTTTGGTGAGGCTGCGTAGGCCCGACAATAGGCACTTGCTCTAGGGCCCCCTGCTATTTTTAAAAGCGATTTACTGTGCCCACTCAAAGTTTTATCCTCGGCAAAGACGCGCCGCTCGAATCCACCATCAACACGCTACAAGCCAAGCTGCAGGCGATGGGTTTTCACATCCAAGAGAAAAGTTGGCTCAATCCTGTGGCGGGCATTTGGTCCGTCCACATCCGTGACCGCGATTGCCCCGTCTTGTTTGCCAACGGCAAAGGCGCCACACGCATGGCGTGTTTGGCCAGTGCCCTAGGTGAGTTTTTGGAGCGCTTGTCCACCAACTATTTTTGGACCCACTTTTACTTGGGACCTTTGGTGGCCGATGACGCCTTTGTGCATTACCCACAAGAGCGTTGGTTTGATTTGACGGAAGACGGTTCTTGGCCCGAGGGTTTGCTCAACGCGGACCTGCACAAGTTTTACAACCCCGAAAGCAACATCGATTGCATCAATTTGGTGGAGTTCAACTCGGGCAACGTGGACCGCGGTATTTGTGCCATTCCTTATGTGCGCCAGCGCGACGGTGAGACCGCCTACATTCCGGTCAACATCATTGGTAATTTGTATGTGAGTAATGGCATGTCGGCGGGCAATACCCCTGCCGAGGCACGTACCCAAGCCTTGTCTGAGATTTTTGAGCGCCATATCAAAGCCAAAATCATCAGCAAAGGCATTTGCTTGCCGGATGTGCCAGAGGCGGTGATTAACCGCTACCCACGCATCGCTGCAGGCATTGCGGCTTTGCGTGCAGCGGGCTTTGGCATCTTGGTGAAGGATGCCTCCTTGGGTGGTAAATACCCCGTGATGAACGTGACCTTGCTACACCCTGAAGACCAAGGCTGCTTTGCCAGTTTTGGTGCGCATCCGCGCTTTGAGGTGGCGCTAGAACGTGCCTTGACTGAACTGCTGCAAGGGCGCTCGCTCGACACTTTGGTTGGTTTTCCTGCGCCTACATTTGATTTGGACGAGGCCGCCAGCGCGCCCAACATCGAGATTCACTTTGTCGACTCGAGTGGCGTGATCCACTGGGAGTTCCTCGGAGAGATTCCAGACTATGTGTTTGTGGATTGGAACTTCGCGAGCACCACTGCCGAAGACTATGCCTACTGCGTCCAGCGCATACACGACGATGGCTTTGATATCTACATTGCCGAATTCGAACATTTAGGCGTGTATGCCTGCCGCATTTTGGTGCCGGGCATGTCTGAGATCTACCCTGTTGACGACCTCGACTTTGAGAACAATAGCATCGCCAACGAAATGCGCGAAGCCATCCTCAACTTGACTGACCTCGACAACGAAGAGTGCAGTGATTTATTGACTTCGTTGAACGAGTCCAACTTGGCCGATGAGCGCCCTGTGGCGGGGCTGATTGGCATGGCCGCCGACGCAGGCAGCTTTTGGGCCGACTTGCGCGTGGGCGAACTCAAAACGCTGTTGGCTTTGGCCTGCGGCGACGAAGCTGCCACAGTAGAAGGCTGCGAGTGGATTCGCCACTTTGACCAAATACCGCAGCAACGCCGCGCGGTGTACGCGTGTATTGAAACCTTGGTGTTGCTCACCGACCGTGGCGACACTGCGCCCTATGTGGGCGCGATACGCCAGTTGTTTGGTGCGGGTGTGTTTGAGCAAGCGCATGCGCTCATCATGCAAACCGATCGATTCATGGGCATCTCTGCCCCGAGTTTGATGATGGACGGTTGCGAGATGCACCAAAAGTTATGGGCCGCTTACGACAAGGTGCAAAGGCTCAAAGCTTCACAGGCCTAAGCTTTCTAATACCACCAGTCCTTTAGGCGTTTGCAGCGTAGCTTTAAGGTTGGCAGGGCCTTCTGTGACGGGCACGCGGTGGAGTTCAATGGCGGCAAAGGCCTCTTGCAACTTTGTCGCACTGGGGTGGGTGATCTCTAAGCTCTGCAAGGTCACACCCGAGCGGGGCAGGGTGTTACGTGGGTGCAAACGAAGCGGCTCGATCGCATCGGGCTTGCCCCACTGGATCACGGTCGGCAACACGCCATCGAACAAGCGCTGTCCATCCGCACGGACTGAGATTTGCCAGTTCAGGACGCCCTTGTTGGTGCGACGGCTGGCTTGAATGGCGGGGCCGCGGTCAATGCCTTCCATGCGCAAGGCCATTCGGGCGGCTTTGATATCTGGCGTATTCACGACAAAGTGGACCAAGCGCGGCTCGATGGCTACGGCTTTTTGCAGCGCTGCGTTGTCCATGTCGAACCAACGTGTCGGGCAGGCTTTTTTGGGGCGCACCGCAGCGGGGTTGATGGCGATGATTTCCAAATACGCCATCGGGTTAGAGGGCGAGGCGATTTTGAACAGGCGGTTGTGCGTGCCGTAGAGCGCGTGTTCGCCTCCGGGGCCTGGCGTGATGCCCAGTTTTTCTTCGCACCATTGCACGCCTTGTTCTAAGGTCTTGGCAACGATGACGAGGTGGTCTATTTGTGTGTGCATGGGGCAGGACCATACCACTAGGGTTTGGTCAATTGTTGGCGCAGCTCAGTTTTCAGCACTTTGCCGTAGTTATTTTTGGGCAGACTGCTGACCAGTTCGTAACGCTTGGGACGTTTGAAGCGGGCGATCTCGGTCAAGCAAAATGCGTCAAGAGCTTGGCTGCTCAGGTGCATGCCAGACTGTGCCACCACAAACGCGACGATGATTTCACCCCATTCAGGGTCGGGCACGCCAATCACGGCGACTTCACTCACCCCCGGTGCTTGTAGCAATACTTCTTCCACCTCGCGTGGATAGACGTTGGAGCCGCCGCTGATGATCAGGACTTTGCTGCGGTCCTTGAGAGTGAGGAAGCCGTGCGCATCGAAGCAACCCATGTCTCCCGTGAACAGCCAACCCTCACGGATGGCTGCTGTCGTGGCTTCTGGGTTGCGCCAGTAGCCGGCCATCACGCTGTCGCCTTGGATGAGCACTTCCCCGACTTCGCCCACGGGCAGTTCAAGGCCATATTCATTCGTGACTCGGATTTGCACGGGCGTTTGAGGCACGCCGATGGAGGCCAAGCGTTGGGCATGCTGCGGGTGCGCAACATCAGCCAAATGGTCGCGCGACAAAACCGTCCCCACCATCGGGCTTTCGCCTTGGCCATAGATCTGCACGAATCGCGGGCCCATGATGCGCAGTGCGCGTTGAATGTCGGCCACGTACATGGGAGCACCGCCGTAAACAATGGTTTTGAACGCGCGTTCACACGTGGCAGGCGTGTCGCCCGCTTGCTCGGCATGGTCCACCAACCGTTTGACGATGGTGGGTGCTGCAAACAATGAAAGTGGGCCTAGGCTGTTGCCGAGGGCAAACAGCTCGGCGGCGTCAAACCCACCGGATGCGGGGATGACGTGACGCGCCCCTGCCATCAAATGTGGGATGGCGTACAAACCCGCCCCGTGTGACATGGGGGCTGCGTAAGCAATGGTGTCTTGCGGGGCGATGGCATCTACATCGCTGAAATAGGCGAGTCCCATGATCAGCAGGTTGTGGTGGGTGAGCATCACACCTTTGGGTCGACCCGTTGTGCCGCTGGTGTAGAACAACCACGCGAGGTCGTTTGGCTGCCGGTCAACGATGGGTTTTTCGGGTGCGGCGTAGGTGTCGTGCGCAGGTAATGTCCAAAGTGCATCGGCCTCGATAGAGTCGACATCCACGATCTTTTGTAGGCCTTGGAGCTGCACATCGTGGTCGGGGGTGGTTTCGGCGCTGACAAAGGCCCAGCTGGCTTGCGCGTTGTCCACAATCCATTGCGCTTCTCGCACGTGCAGCTTGGCATTGATGGGGACCACGACCAAGCCTGCCCACCAAGCCCCAAACATCACCTCGAGGTAGCGCGGATGGTTGTGCATGAAAAGTGCCACGCGGTCGCCAGGCTGCAGGCCTGCGCATTGAAACTGGTGTGCCAAGTGCGCACTTCGGTGGGCCCATTGCGCATGGTCGGCGACGGCCTGGGTGCCGTGGAAAAGTGCCGCGCGACCGGGGTGCTGGCGGGCCATGCGTTGGAGCAAATGGGCAAGGTTCACCGAATTCTCTCTATAAACAGTTGAATGCGTCGACGATACAAC
>CAIODK010000354.1 GCA_903856995.1 uncultured Burkholderiales bacterium | reverse complement strand
ATTGAATAACGATGGGCGTGCGTGGCACATCCGATGAGAAGGGGCCACCCATGCTGGTGGGCGTGCTCTTGATTTTATTGACAGTCTCCATGCCCGACACCACTTTGCCAAACACGGTGTAGCCTGGTTGTTGTGGGTTGGGGTCTAGGAAGGCGTTGTCAACGACGTTGATGAAGAATTGCGAGGTGGCGGAGTTGGGCACATTGGTGCGCGCCATGGCGAGAGTGCCAACTGTGTTGCGAGGGCCGCCTTTGGCCAAGGCTTCACGGCCTTCGTGCTCAACCGGCGGGCGTGTGCGACGCTCGAGATAACGCTGGTCGTAACCGCCGCCTTGCACCATGAAGTTGCCAATCACGCGGTGAAAAATCGTGCCGTCATAGTGCTTGTCGCGCACGTATTGCAAAAAGTTGTCCACCGTCTTGGGGGCTTTGTCGGGGTAGACCTCAACCACAAACTCACCTGCATTGGTGACGAACTTGACGCGGGGTGCGTCTTGGGCAATGGCCACTTGGGTCAAACCAATGAAGGCGAGGGCGCACAAAGCCCGACGTGTGAGGGAGGACAGGTTCATGGTTTGCCTTGTGTCAATGCGAGGACGGGTTTGAGACGTTCAATTTTTTGAGCGGGTTCGCTCTGTTTGGGGGTGATCGCCAAAGACCGTTCGTACGATTGGCGCGCCATGTTGACCAGCAAGTCGCCCATATTTTCGTGCGCAGCAGCGTAATTGGGGTTGGCCCGTAAGGCCGCATCCAGCGAGGCTTTGGCGTTTGGGTAGTCACCCTTGGCGGCGTAGAGTACGCCTAAGTTGTTGTGGGGTTCGGCCAACTCTGGGTACTCTTGTGAGAGGCCAAGGTACACCTTCAACGCGGCCTCTGCTTGGCCCTGACGCTCAAAGATGTAGGCTTGCCAAAACCGCATTTGTGGGTCACGCGGGTTGGTAACTAAGCCTTTATTGACCAGCACCAAGGCTTGTGGGTACTTGGCTTGGCGCAGCATCTTGCGCACATCATTGTGTGGCGTGCTGATGATGGTTGGGAGCGTTGACTGGCCAGGCTGCCACTCAAAGTCCTCCATGCTTTGGGCCTGTGCGCTTAAGGCCATGAGGGCCAACGCAGCGCCCAGCGCCCATGTGACCACCCAGCCGGTAGGCACGAAGCTGGGGCTTGCCGTTTTCTGTGCCAAAGTCATGGCTGGGGAGGGGGTGTGAGGGTTTGTCATGTGCTTTGTATACTGAGAGCATTGTAAAACAGAGGGTCTGATGGACTCTTTGGCTTTCACCTCATTACCGACCCTTCATTGCGGTCTCTCACGATTCACTCATGACGCTTCGCATTCACAACACGCTCACGCGTGCGTTGGAAGACTTTTCGCCGATCGAACCTGGCCATGTCCGCATGTATGTCTGCGGCATGACCGTGTATGACTTGTGCCATTTGGGCCATGCCCGTTCCATGGTGGCGTTTGACGTGGTGCAGCGCTGGCTCAAGGCCAGCGGCTACCGCGTGACCTATGTGCGCAACATCACCGACATTGATGACAAGATCATCAAGCGTTCGCTGGAAAACGGCGAAACCGTCCGGGGTTTGACCGATCGCATGATTGACGCCTTGCACCAAGACGCTGACGCTTTGGGCATCGAACGCCCCACGCACGAGCCCCGTGCGATGGACTATGTGCCGCAAATGCTCTCGATGATCGGTACCTTGCAAGACAAAGGCTTGGCCTACCAGGCCAGCAATGGCGATGTGAACTACGCCGTGCGCAAGTTTCCAGGCTACGGCAAGCTCTCAGGCAAGTCACTTGACGAATTGCAAGCCGGCGAGCGCGTGGCGGTGAGCACCGAAGAAGGCGGCAAACAAGACCCGTTGGACTTTGTGCTCTGGAAATCCGCCAAAGCGAGCGAGCCCGACGAAGTGAAATGGGCCAGCCCCTTTGGTGCAGGCCGACCCGGCTGGCACATCGAGTGCTCGGCCATGAGTTGCGAGATGCTGGGCCAAAGCTTTGACATCCACGGCGGTGGCGCAGACTTGCAGTTCCCGCACCACGAAAACGAAATTGCCCAAAGCGAAGGCGCGAACGGCAAAAAGATGGCCAGCGTGTGGATGCACAACGGCTTCATCAACGTGGACAACGAAAAAATGTCCAAAAGCTTGGGCAACTTCTTCACCATCCGCGATGTGCTCAAAGAGTTTGACGCGGAAACCGTGCGTTTCTTTGTGGTGCGCAGCCACTATCGCAGCCAGCTCAACTACAGCGATGTGCATTTGAGCGATGCGCGTGGCGCTTTGAAACGCCTCTACACAGCGCTGGGCACAGTGACCCCCGATGAGGTGACGATCGATTGGGCTGAGCCACATGCCGCACGCTTCAAAGCAGCCATGGACGAAGATTTTGGTTCGCCCGAGGCCGTGTCCGTGTTGTTCGAGTTGGCCAGTGATCTGAACCGCAACCCTTCTAGCCAAACCGCCGGGTTGCTCAAAGCCTTAGGCGGCGTGCTGGGGCTGTTGCAAGACGACCCCAAAGCCTTCGCGCAAGCGGGTGCGGGCATGGATGAGGGCGCTATTCAAACTCAAATCACGGCGCGTGCAGCAGCCAAGACTGCTAAAAACTTTGCCGAGGCCGACCGCATCCGCCAAGCTTTGGCTGCCGAAGGCATCGTGCTCAAAGATTCCCCCACCGGCACGACCTGGGAGCGCGGCTAAGTGATCGTGCGCCTAGAACCCATCACCATCGCCACGCCCGAGTACTGGGCCGAGGCGTGTAAACACTTGGTCAAAAAAGACCGAGTGATGAAGCGGCTCATTCCTCAGTTCGGTGAGGCTTCGCTGCAGTCACGCGGAGACGCCTTTGTCACGCTTGCGCGCAGCATCGTGGGCCAGCAGGTGTCGGTCAAAGCTGCTCAGACCGTGTGGGACCGCTTTGCCAAACTACCGCGCAAGATCACCCCCGGTAATGTGCTCAAGCTCAAAGTGGACGACATGCGCGAAGCGGGTTTGTCTGCCCGCAAGATCGAATACATCGTGGACTTGGCGCTGCACTTTGACAGCGGCGCTTTGCACGTGAAAAACTGGACGTCGATGGATGACGAAGCCATCATTGATGAGTTGGTTGCGAT
>CAIODK010000353.1 GCA_903856995.1 uncultured Burkholderiales bacterium | reverse complement strand
ATGTTTGGCATAGGCCTTGCGTCCTTGCTGAGTCAAGGTGTGGTTCTTGTCACTGACGTAAAGCAACACTTTGCAACGCGAATGTGCGCTTTCCCCCGAAGGCAAGACTTGCACTTGGTGGTTGCACACCAAATGGTGCGTCATCCGATTGGCGTCTTTTAACAAATAAGACGCCAGAATTTCAGCACGTCCGTGCAACGCAGCACCCCCAGGGCGCACGACGGTGGCGTCCTCGCAAAAGAGTTCGACGAGCGCGGCGTAATCTTGCGCATCGACGGCGACCGTCGCCGCCAAGATCACATCGCGGCATTCGTTTTGCGCTTGCATCTGGGCCAGAGCATCCATCTCAGTGCGCTTCATAAAAAATCACAACTACATTCATGCACATCGTGCCAGCCAGCGTGACATGGCAGCAGCCACCTCGTGAGGCTTCTCCATCGGCGCCATATGCCCCGCATCTGCAATGATCTCCAAAGCACCATGCAGTGCGAGCTGATGCATGGCCTCATGCTGCGCAGGAGGCGACCATGTGTCTTGCTGACCGCACAAAATTAGCGTGGGAACATGAATAGATGCCAGTACGTCTGTTGCATTAAGACGATGAATGAGGGCATGAATTTGCTTGGCAAAAATGTCTACGCTTTTTCGCTCGAACATGACCAAGATACGCTCAATCAGTTCGTGGTCATTCAAACGGTCTGGATGGACCATGCCTTGAACCCATTCGTCAGCCATGACACGCACACCCTTGGCTTGCGCGATTTGGAGCAACCTGAATCGCTTGCTAATTTCCTCTTCACCCGCAGGCCCTGACAGCTTAGGCAAATAACCGGTATCCAACAGCGCAACACCGCCAATTCGCTCTGGTGCAAGTCGCAACACCTCAAGTACAACACGAGCCCCCATGGAGTGCCCTGCTAACAAAAACTTAGGTGGCGCATGCTGCAGCAGTTGCACCGCCATTTGAACCAACGAATCTGCATCACCGTGGTCAACAACACGACACGCATGTTGAGCTGGCATGTGAGGCAACAGCGGATCCCAGACGGTGTGATCACACATCAGTCCTGGTACAAAAACCAAAGGTAAACCACCCATCTATGACTCCTCAATTAGCGGGCTTTACCGATGTCTTTTACATCGGTGACGGTTTCAATTTCTTGATTCCAGAGCTGGTCACCTACACGCTCCACGCGACGAATGTAGATGTTCTGTACCACATCACGCGTTTGTGCATCAATGTAAATAGGCCCGCGTGGGCTCTCAAAGACTTGCCCCTTCATCGCATTGAGCAATGGCTCACCGCCTTGTCCTTTTGTCGCTTTTGCGGCCTCATAGATCACGCGCATGCCATCATAAGCACCCACAGCCATAAAGTTAGGACGTGCGCCACCGTTTGCCCTACCAAAGGCATCCACAAACTTCTTATTTGCAGCCGATTTGTGAGCCGCAGAATAGTGGTGCGTGGAGACCACACCTACCGCCACATCGCCCATGCTGCCGATGATGTCGTCGTCGGTCACGCTGCCTTCGGCGATCAAACGAATGCCGGCCTTATCCAAACCGCGCTCTGAGAACTGCTTCATCAAGGCTGATCCCACGCCTGCAGGAACAAAGGTGAACAAGGCATCAGGTTTGGCATCACGCACACGTTGCAAGAAAGGTGCGAAATCAGGATTGCGTAAAGGAACGCGCAGTGTCTCAATCACTTGACCGCCATTGGCGATGAAACGTTGGTTGAAATATTTTTCTGAATCGATGCCCGGCGCGTAGTCCGTGACCAAACTGACAACGCGCTTGATGTTGTTCTTCGATGCCCAATCGGCCAGGGTTGTGACAACTTGCGGCACAGTAAAGCTGGTGCGAACAATGTAGGGAGAGGCTTCTGTCACGATGGATGTCGCAGCAGCCATGACGACCATAGGGGTTTTAGATTGGGTTGCCACGGGCGCCGTCGCCATGCTAATGGCGTCAAACCAAAACCAGCGAGAACTTGAACCTTGTCGTTCACCACCAGTTCTTGGGCTATGCGCTTTGTGACCTCAGGCGAACCAGTATCGTCTTTCACAATCAAGATCACTTTACGCCCCGCCACAGTGTCACCATGCTGAGCCATATACAAACGTGCGGCGGATTCAAGTTGTTTGCCTGTTGCGGCAAATGGCCCCGACATCGGCAAGATCAGACCCACTTTAAAGCTGTTGTCTTGCGCTTGAGTTAAGCCTGACATGGCAACGAGCCCAAGACCTGTAACGATGTTTAAAAATTTACGTTTTTGCATTTTCTCTATCTCTGCTGTTTGAGTTAGTTTTGTTTGTACACGAACCTCATCGACACATCTATCAGCTAAGCGACACAAACCCTATGAATACTGACCTGTTGGGTTGTAGACTGGAATCCAGTAATAAGAACTTTGTGGCAAGCACGCAAGATGTATTCATAAGGTATCCAGAGACAATCTTTTTTAAAAATGATTACATGACAAACAGCATTCATCCCTCTATTGAGACCGATGTAGTCATCATCGGTGGCGGCCCCGTAGGTCTCGGCTTGGCCATTGAACTTGGCCAACGCGGCATTCACTGCATCTTGGCTGAGCGCCATATTCAAACCCAGCCTATTCCAAGGGGTCAAAACCTGACGCAGCGCACGATGGAGCACTTTCATTTTTGGGGTGCAGAACCACAGCTGCGCGCAGCGCGAACCATTCCCCCTGAGTACGGCATTGGTGGCTTAACCGCTTATGGCTCGTTGCTGAGCAACCATCACTACGACTGGCTACAGCGTGAACTGGTGAAACCGTATTACTTCAAAGACAACGAGCGCTTGCCACAATACGAGACCGAAAAAGTATTGCGTCAACGCGTGGCTGGGCTGCCCACCGTCAAGACGCTGTTCGGTTGGGGTGCAGAGCACATCACGCAAGACAACCAAGGTACCACCGTCACGCTGACTGAGCGCAGCAGCCAGCAACAACAAACCATCCGTGCGTCCTACGTGGTGGGCTGCGATGGCAGCCGATCTCCAACCCGCGAGCAAGCGGGCATCACACAAACTCTGTCTGATCAT
>CAIODK010000352.1 GCA_903856995.1 uncultured Burkholderiales bacterium | reverse complement strand
CGGGTTCCAGACGACTGACTCGGACCATGAGGGGCTTTGTTCAATTTGCAAAGTGGCTGAGCCATCTTGCAGCTGCAACGGTTGGGCAGACGCAACGTAGACACGATCAAACTCGCCATCAAAGTACAACACCTCGGCGGCCACGCCATGCAGGTCCACCACCGAGTCCCACTCGGAGTTTCCGCCCAAGCCACGCAGCTCGGTCAGGTCAACATCATCTACAGCCAAGTAGGTGTGTAGCGCGCCGGTGAAGTGCAGATCTTTTTGCACTTCGGTGTTGTTGACAGTCAGCGTGATGGTCAACTGGCCCGGCGTCAGCGCCACACGCAGCTGGGCCACGAAGGCTTGTTGCCAAATAGCGAGCGTGCCAATATGGGCGCTGAGGGTGAAGTCGGTGTGTGCGGCGTCACCGCTGGCTAAAGCCTCGCCCACTTGCGCAGCATCGTCAACTTTCCAAGGCATGTTGCGGGCAAAACCATGCTTGGGCAAAGTACCGCGTTGGTTGAACTGGGGGAAGCACACAGGCACGCCACCACGGATGGCCGATTGGCCGTCCCACAGGTTGGCGGGGCTCAGGTACAAACGCTCGCGGCCTTGGCTGACCCATGACAACACGTGCGCGCCTTGCAAGGCCACCAGCACGGTGTCGCCGCAGGGCAAAGTCAAGCGATGGCAGTCTAGGCCGTGAAACACCTCATGGCCTGCAACCGCTGCATCAGCCATTGAGTGCGTCAGCGCGGGCTTGGGCTTTTTCGAAGTCCAAATCGCCGCTGTAAATGGCGCGACCGCAGATCACGCCTTCCACGCCTTCGCTTTCCACGGCGCACAGCTGTTCGATGTCGGCCATGTTGGACAAACCGCCCGAAGCGATGATGGGGATAGACACGGCCTGAGCCAGCTTGACGGTGGCTTCGATGTTGATGCCGCTCAGCATGCCGTCACGACCGATATCGGTGTAGATGATGGACTCCACGCCGTAGTCTTCAAATTTCTTGCCCAGATCAGCCACTTCGTGGCCCGTGAGCTTGCTCCAACCGTCGGTGGCAACTTTGCCGTCTTTGGCATCCAGGCCGACGATGATGTGGCCGCCAAAAGCGCTGCAGGCGTCGCGCAAGAAGCCGGGGTTTTTGACCGCTGCCGTACCGATGATGACGTAGCGCAAGCCCGCATCGATGTATTTTTCTATCGTGTCGAGGTCACGGATACCGCCACCGAGCTGCACGGGAATGTCGTGCCCGACCGCTTTCAAAATGGCTTTGATGGCTGCTTTGTTTTGAGGCGTGCCAGCGAAGGCGCCGTTCAAGTCAACCAAGTGCAGGCGACGCGCACCTTTGGCCACCCAGTTGAGCGCCATTTGCGCCGGGTCTTCACCGAAGGTCGTGGATTGCTCCATGTCGCCTTGTTTGAGGCGCACGCAATGGCCGTCTTTGAGATCAATGGCAGGTATTAAATACATGATGGTTTTGAGGTTCAGGGGTTCCAGTGCAGAAAATTACGGTACAAGGCCAGGCCATGTGCCGCGCTTTTTTCTGGGTGAAATTGTGTCGCAAAAATGTTGTCCCGTGCCACGGCACAGCTAAAAAGACCACCGTAGTCGGTTTGGGCCGCGCTGTGCGCTGAATTCAGGGGTCGTGCATAAAAACTATGCACGAAATAGAAGTAGCTGCCCCCATTCTCTGAAGGCACATCGGTCCACATGAAGTGCGGGCGTGTGGGCTGTACTTGGTTCCAGCCCATTTGCGGGACTTTGAAACGGCTGCCGTCGGCTTGCAAGCGGCCAGCCAAATCAAACTTCACCACATCGCCGGGGATCAGCCCTAGGCCCGGCGTGTCGCCCTCGGCGCTGTGATCCAGCATCATTTGCATGCCGACACACACACCAAACAGGGGCTTTTTATCAGCGGCGTCCAGCACCGCCTCGAGCAAGCCGGACTCACGCAACTCGCGCATGCAATCGGGCATCGCGCCTTGGCCGGGCAAAACCACGCGGTGCGCGTCACGCACCACTTGCGGGTCAGACGTGACCACCACTTGCGCATGGTCCACTTCTGATGCGGCGTGCATCACCGCCTGAGCCACCGAGCGCAGGTTGCCCATGCCGTAGTCAACGACGGCGACTTTGTTATTCATACGCGCGAGGGATCACAGACTTCCCTTGGTGGATGGAATCATGCCGGCAGAGCGTGGGTCCAATTCCAAAGCGGCACGCAAGGCGCGGGCAAAGGCTTTGAACACAGTCTCAGCTTGGTGGTGTGCGTTTTCGCCACGCAGGTTGTCGATGTGCAAGGTGACGAACGCGTGGTTCACAAAGCCTTGGAAGAACTCAAATGCCAACTGGCTGTCGAACTCGCCAATCATGCCGCTCTTGAACGGCACATGCATGATCAAACCAGGACGACCCGAGAAGTCCACCACCACGCGGCTGAGGGCTTCGTCGAGTGGCACATAGGCGTGGCCATAGCGGCGAATGCCTTTTTTGTCGCCCACGGCTTTGGCAAAGGCTTGGCCCAAGGTGATGCCCACGTCTTCCACGGTGTGGTGGCCGTCGATGTGCAAGTCGCCAACGGCCTGAATGTCGAGGTCAATCAGACCGTGACGCGCGATTTGGTCGAGCATGTGGTCAAAAAAACCAATGCCGGTGGAGAGTTTGGACTGACCCGTGCCGTCGAGGTTGATCTTGACGGTGATTTGGGTCTCAGCCGTATGACGCGTGACTTCGGCGGTACGTTCAGCAATGTGGGCGGTCATGGTGTGACTTTCGGTTAAGAGAGGGCGGCTTGCAGTGCAGCCAAAAGTTGCGTGTTTTCCTGGGGCGTGCCGATGGTCAAACGCAAGCAATTGGCCAGCAATGGGTGCATTTTAGAAACGTTCTTGACCAACACATGGTGGGCCTTGAGCACCTCAAACGCGCGGTTGGCGGCATCCATATCGGTGTCGGTGTTGCCATTGAAGCGCAACACCATCATGTTGGCTTGGCTGGCAAACGCCGTCACGCCTGGCAACTGCTGCAAGGCTTGGAACAAGGCCTCGCGCTCGACGCAGATGGTGGCGGCTTGCGCGGCGAACACATCGGTGTGCTCTAGCGCAAACAGGGCGCATTCGGCGTTGAGCACGCTCACGTTGTAGGGCGGGCGCAGCTTGTCGACTTCGTTGATGAGCGCGGTGGACGCCAGCATGTAGCCCAAGCGAATACCGGCCAAACCAAACTTAGACAGCGTGCGCATCAGCACCACGTGGGCATTGTCGTTGGGGTGTTGGCGAATTTCATCGAGCCAGCTTTTGCTGGAGAACGGTTGGTAGGCTTCGTCCATCACCACCAAGCCTCCATACGTGCTGACCTGTGTGATCAGGCGGCGAATGGTGTCGGCATCCCACAAATTTGCCGTAGGGTTGTTGGGGTAGGCGATGTACACAATGGCGGGCTCATGCTGGGCGATGGCCGCAGACATGGCGGGCTCGTCCAACTCAAAATCGGCCGTCAACGGCACACCGATGTAGGACAAACCTTGGAACTGGGCACTCATGCCGTACATCACAAAGCCAGGCTCAGGGGCCAGCACTTTGGCGCCGCGGATGGCGCAGGCCATAGACAGCAAAGAAATCAATTCATCCGAACCGTTGCCCAGCATCAGGCCCAAGCCAGCAGGCAAATCGACGTAACGAACGATGGCTGATTTCAAATCATCGATGCGTGCACCGGGGTAACGGTTGATCGCCACCGCACCCAAACGTGCACCCAGCTTGGCTTGCAATTCGGGTGAGAGGGTGAATGGGTTTTCCATCGCGTCGAGCTTGACCATGCCCACCGAGTGCTGCACGGCATAGGCGTGCATGGCTTGAACGTCGGGGCGAATGAAACGCAGTGCCTTGTTCGTTTGATTCGTCATGTCAGTCTTTCTTCAAACGGAACTCAGCCGCCATGGCGTGGGCTTGCAAGCCTTCGCCATAGGCCAGCACCGCGGCAATCTTGCCCAGCGTTTGTGCGCCCTGCTCGCTCACCTCGATCAAGCTGCTGCGCTTTTGGAAGTCGTACACGCCCAAAGGCGAGCTGAAGCGAGCCGTGCCGCTGGTGGGCAATACGTGGTTGGGGCCAGCGCAGTAGTCGCCCAAGCTTTCGCTGGTGTACGCGCCCAAGAAGATCGCGCCTGCGTGCTTGAGCAACGGCTCCCATTTGTGTGGCTCGTGGCTCGACACTTCCAAGTGTTCGGGCGCAATGCGGTTGCTGATGGCGCAGGCTTCTTCCATGCTGCGGGTATGGATGAGCACACCACGGCCATTGAGCGATTTTTCGATGATGTCCTTGCGCGGCATTTGCGGCAGTAAACGCACCATCTCGGCTTGCACGCGGTCGATGTAAGCAGCATCGGGGCAGAGCAACACGCTTTGCGCCAGCTCGTCGTGTTCGGCTTGGCTGAACAAGTCCATTGCCACCCAGTCAGGTGGTGTGGAGCCATCGGCCAATACCAAAATTTCGCTAGGGCCGGCAATCATGTCGATGCCCACCGTGCCAAACACGCGGCGCTTGGCAGCGGCCACATAGGCGTTGCCGGGACCGGTGATTTTGTCTACCGCTGGTACGGTGGCCGTGCCGTAGGCCAACGCCGCCACGGCTTGGGCGCCACCGATGGTGAAGGCGCGGCTGACGCCGGCCACATAGGCTGCAGCCAACACGAGCGGGTTTTTTTCGCCCTTGGGGGTTGGCACCACCATGATGATCTCTTGCACACCTGCGACGTGCGCAGGAATAGCGTTCATCAACACGCTGGACGGGTACGCGGCTTTGCCACCGGGCACATAGATGCCCACGCGGTCGAGCGGCGTGACTTTTTGGCCCAGCAACGTGCCATCGGCATCGCGGTAGGTCCAGCTTTCGCCGCTGGCTTTCTTTTGGGCCTCGTGGTAGCTGCGCACGCGTGCGGCCGCGGCTTGCAAAGCATCGCGCTGTTCAGCGGGCAGACCATCAAACGCGGCTTTCAGCTCTGTCTGCGTCAGCTCCAACGCGGCCATGCTGTCGACCTTCAAACCATCGAAACGCTCGGTGTAGTCGAGCACCGCGGCATCGCCACGCTTTTGCACGTCGGCCAAGATATCAGCCACACGTTGTTCAATGGCAGCGTCGGTGTCGGCAGACCAATGCAGCCGCGCTTTGAAATCAGCTTCAAAGGAAGGACTGGTGGTCGAGAGACGAAGCGGTTTGGCCATCTTGGTTAGGTTTGAAAAGTGATTATTTGGCCGCAGCTGAATGAACAGGCAAGGCAGCAGAAAAGGCGTCGATGATGCGGCGAATGTCGACCTGCTTCATTTTGAGCGCGGCTTGGTTGACCACCAAGCGCGAGCTGATTTCCATGATGCGCTCAACTTCCACCAAGTGGTTGGCCTTGAGCGTGTTGCCCGTGGACACCAAGTCCACGATGGCGTCCGCCAAGCCGGTGAGGGGCGCCAGCTCCATCGAGCCATACAGCTTGACCATATCGACGTGCACGCCTTTGGTGGCGAAAAAGTCACGCGCGATGGTGGTGTATTTGGTGGCGACCTTCAAACGCGCGCCTTGTTTGACCTTGGCGGCGTAATCGAAGTCAGCACGCACCGCCACGCTCATGCGGCATTTGGCGATTTGTAAATCGAGTGGCTGGTACAAGCCATCGGTACCGTGCTCGATCAAGGTGTCGAGGCCCGTCACGCCCAAGTCTGCGCCACCATATTGCACATACGTGGGCACATCAGAAGCACGCACCAGCACCACGCGCACATTGGCGTGGTTGGTGGGCAAGATGAGCTTGCGAGATTTTTCTGGGTCTTCGAGCACTTCAATGCCAGCGGCTTTGAGCAGCGGCATGGTTTCGTCAAAGATGCGGCCTTTGGAGAGAGCGAGGGTGATCATGATTTGACTCTTTCAATATCAGCGCCAATGGCGCGCAGCTTGGCTTCCATCTTGTCG
>CAIODK010000351.1 GCA_903856995.1 uncultured Burkholderiales bacterium | reverse complement strand
TTCGACATCGGTGATGATGGTGCCCACGGGCATTTTCAAAGTGATGTCGTCACCTGCATGGCCGAACATGTCAGAGCCCAAGCCGTGCTGGCCACGTTTGGCCTCATGCCGACGTGAGTAACGGAAGTCCACCAAGGTGTTGAGGTTAGGGTCAGCCACAGCAAACACATGGCCGCCACGCCCGCCGTCACCCCCGTTGGGGCCACCGAACTCTTTGTACTTTTCATGACGGAACGAGACGCAGCCGTTCCCCCCATCACCTGCGGCGATGTCGATATAGGCTTCGTCTACGAATTTCATGGATGTAGTTTAAAAAGTAAAGCCCCGACAAGTCGGGGCTTTGTCACAAATCAGTTCAATAAAATCAAACGGGTGTGATGTTGACCAAGTGCTTGTTCAAAGCGCCTTTGATGCCGAACGACACGTGGCCGTCGACCAAAGCGAATAACGTGTGGTCTTTGCCCACGCCGACGTTTGTGCCGGGGTGAAACTTAGTACCACGCTGACGCACGATGATAGAGCCAGCAGAGATCAACTCACCGCCGAAAGCTTTCACACCGAGCATTTTTGGGTTGGAATCACGCCCGTTTCGCGTAGAGCCGCCGCCTTTTTTCTGTGCCATGTCAAATGCTCCTTAGCCGTTGATGGAAGCAATCTGCAGTTCGGTGAACTGCTGACGATGCCCTTGGCGTTTTTGGTAATGCTTACGACGGCGCATTTTAAAAATGCGAACCTTGTCGTGCTTGCCATGAGACAAAACTGTCACTGTGACAGTTGCACCGGACACCAAGGGTGTGCCGATCTTGAGTTCAGCGCCGTTTCCGACAGCTAAAACTTGATCGATCACAATCTCTTGGCCTACGTCCGCAGCAATCTGTTCTACTTTAATTTTTTCACCGGCAGCAACACGATACTGTTTGCCGCCGGTTTTTATGACCGCGTACATGTGAGACCTCTAGATAAGAATCTATTTGGATATCTACGGACGAATTTCCGCAGAGCCCGAAATTATAGCAGTGATTGCGCCAAGCTGCTCCATCCCTATAATCTACGGGCCTTTCAACGCTTTTGTTAGTTTCGCTTTGCACACCACACCCTCCAACGCCCTAGCCCTGATTGCCGCCGATATGACGGAAGTTGACCGCGTCATCGAGCAACGCTTAGATTCCGGTGTGCCGCTGGTCGGCACAGTGTCCCAGTACATCATCTCTGCCGGCGGCAAGCGCATTCGCCCCGCCCTGCTTCTACTCATGGCCGGCGCTATGGGCTACAAAGGCACGCAACATCACAATTTAGCGGCCGTTGTCGAGTTCATACACACCGCCACGCTACTGCACGATGACGTCGTGGATGAGTCCACGCTTCGTCGTGGACGGCCCACCGCCAACGAGTCTTTTGGCAACCCTGCCAGCGTCTTGGTGGGCGACTTTTTATACTCACGCGCCTTCCAAATGATGGTGGATTCGGGCGAAATGCGGGTCATGGAAGTACTGGCAGAAGCCACCAACGTGATTGCAGAAGGTGAAGTTCTGCAATTGATGAACATGCACGATGCCTCGCTGGACGAGGCAGGTTATTTACGTGTCATTCGTTCTAAAACTGCCAAACTGTTTGAAGCCAGCACACGCTTAGCGGCCATTTTGACCCAAAGCACGCCTGAAGTTGAAGCGGCTTGCGCAGAATACGGGCAAGCCTTGGGTACCGCCTTTCAAGTGATCGACGATGTGCTCGACTATGACGGGGATGCCAAAGAGCTGGGTAAAAATCTAGGGGACGACTTGCGCGAAGGCAAAAACACGTTGCCGTTGATCATCGCCATGCAGCGTGGCACACCGGCTCAGCGCCAAACCATTCAGCTAGCGATTGAAAATGGCGCAATGGACGGCCTGAACGAGATTGTGGAAATTGTCCGTGCAACCGGCGCACTCGACGCCACCCGTGCGGCTGCCAGCGCTGAAGCCGAACGCGCCATTGCGGCGCTCCAAGTGTTACCCGCAGGCCCCTATCGCGATGCATTGCATGCCTTGGCAGCACAATTGCTTGACCGCCGTCACTAACCCGCCCATACCCAATGCACGATATAGACAAGCCCTACACCGACAGCATTCAGCAATGGGACTACGCCTGCGCTTGCTTCAAAGCCGCCTTTAAATTCGATGCCAGCGAGATTGTCACGATCGACACGATTCGTGAAATGTTTTCTGAAATCGTGGACGGGCATGAGCTTTCATACAACGCCGCTGTGTCGCTGATGTTTGCCTTGTATTTCTTGGGCTACGTCACACTTATTGAAATGATGAAAGCCAAAGACGACGCCTTTGAAATTGGCAATTTAAGTGATTTTTATTTGATATTGGACAGTGCCGACCAATGGGCGCATCAATCGTCAGATGCCGAGATATTGGCAGAAGCTGCGGCGCCTATTATTGAGGCGACTCAGAAAATTATGCAGAAATTAAACCTCACGCGCCAAATCTAACGCGCTAGGCATTTACTCCTCAACCAACCGACAGGGCATTTTGATGCCCTTTTCTACGCGTTTTTCTTCACAGTAGCGCATGGCGCGACGCTCCCCTTCGGCAGACATCTTGATGTGAATCGAGCATCGAAATACCATCTTATCGCCATCAGAATGACTGTCAAACGCAGCGGCGCAATGACTCATTTCATTCATTTCAGGCTTGAGCTCTTTCCAAACCGAGCGCAAAGGATCAGGCAACTCACCTAATGGAATAGAAGGGTAATTGCCGATCGGTTTTGCTGTCGTAGCCAAACAAACCAACGCCAGCGCATAAACCAAGGATTTAAAACGATTCATGATTCAAACTCGGCGTTGAATTAATTAAACAGCGATGGGTTGTGCAATCAGCGCGGTATCTAGAGTACCAGCCGTTTTCAAGGCTTGCACCCAAGTCGGTGAAACGCCACGACCCGTCCAAGTTTGGTCAGGGTTCGCAGGATTTTTGTATTTAGGCGCGACTTTTTTACCAGCCAACGCGCCTTTTTTAGCAACGCGCGGAGTTTTGCCAGCCTTGGCAGGCTTGCCAGCGCTCAGTGCCTTGCCGATGTCGGCGGCAGTCAAACCAGCATCTTTGGCCATAGCGACGATTTGAGCCAAGACTTTGTCATGAGACTTGGATTTCAAAGCATGTTCTTTTTTATCTAATACTTCGCGTTGTTTACGAATAGCAGCGAGTTGATTTGCGACGGTTGTACGTGCCATGAGATATCCCTTACCAATATATTAAAAAGTAGGCATATTCTAGTCATATTAATTCTGAAATTAAAAGACCTGCGCGATGCAGGTCTTATTTATGAATTAAACAATTATTAATTCAAGGCGTCTTTCAAACCCTTTCCAGGCTTGAATCGTGGCACTTTTGCGGCCTTGATCTTCAAAGGCGCACCTGTGCGTGGGTTACGACCTGTCCGCGCAGCGCGTTTGCTGGCGCTGAAGGTACCGAAGCCTACCAAAGTCACAGTCTCACCCTTTTTAAGTGTCTTCTTGACCGCCTCAATGATGGCAGCGAGTGCGCGTGCGGATGCGGCTTTAGACAGGTCCGATTTACCTGCGATGTATTCAATCAGTTCAGTCTTATTCACGTTGTACTTCCTCTTGTTGGTTTGATTGGCAATCATGTTGACAAGTTTCAGTCTACTCAAATTTACTCCTTTAGAAAATACGCCAATTGGCGTATCAATCCCCATGACCAACCCTTCACTTTTGTAACGTCGACTCGCCCCCCTTCTAAGTCAAGTATCCAAAAATCTACCGTCATACAAATAGGATTTATATGGCGACGCCTTCTGACTCTGCCGTCAAAACACTCGATGCCCTGCTTGAAAAAGCCATCGAACTGCTTGCCTCTGATTTACATTTTGAAAGCGGGGAAGACTTCTTTCGCATCCGCTATCGCATCGACGGATTGCTTCATCTCGCAGCGACACCCACTCTCCAATTGCGAGATGCCATCGTGTCGCGACTCAAAGTTCTGGCGCGCATGGATATTGCCGAAAAGCGTGTACCACAAGACGGCCGCATTCAATACCCCTACAAGGAGCAAACGATTGATTTACGCGTCAGCTCCTTACCGACCCTGCACGGTGAAAAACTTGTGGTCCGCATTTTGAATTTCAGCCGCGAACGTCCGGGTCTTGCCTCCTTGGGCTATGAGCCAGACGATCGCGCCAAATTGATTCAGGCCATTGGCAGGCCACACGGATTAATTCTGATGACGGGCCCCACAGGCTCTGGCAAAACCTTGTCTCTTTATAGTTGCCTAGAACTACTCAATCGAATGGAGGTGAATATATCGACGGTGGAAGACCCCTCGGAAATTCACCTACCAGGGGCAAATCAAGTCAATATCAATGACCGTGCAGGCCTCACTTTTGCCGTGGCACTCCGCGCGCTGCTGCGCCAAGACCCAGATGTGATCATGGTGGGTGAAATTCGTGATTTGGAAACCGCAGAGATCGCGATTCAAGCTGCCCAAACAGGCCATTTGGTACTTTCTACCCTGCACACCAACGATGCCACGGGCACACTGGCGCGCTTACGCCACATGGGCGTGGCAGCATTCAACGTGGCGGCCAGCGTGTGCCTGATCTCAGCACAAAGATTGGTGCGTCGTCTGTGCGAACAATGCAAACGCCCGATGGATGCGGCGCAAGTTTCACTTCTGTTTAATAGCCTCAGCACACAAGACCGGCAAGCATTGCCCCCTCATGCACTCGCCCAAGCCTCGCCTTGCCAAGCTGTCGGCTGCCCATCCTGCGACAAAGGCTACAAAGGGCGGATTGGTTTGTACCAAATCATGCCCATCAGCGAGTCCATGCAAACACTCATCATTCTCGACCGTGATTCTCAGACACTATCCGCACAAGCTGTGCAGGAAGGCGTACGAACGCTTCGCCAAGCGGGATGGCTGAAAGTACTGCAAGGCATCACCTCCATCGAAGAAGTCACAGCGCTCACACACCATGGCTGAGCGTCGCTACGCTTGGCGCGGCCATGACCGTCAAGGTCAAAAGGTGAAGGGGGAAATAAATGCCAAGGGCAAGGACGAAGTACGCCTACATCTCCGCGAGCAACGCATTCGATGCACACACATACAACGGCAATTCAATATGCCGCCTTGGCTGCAGCTGCAGACTCAGGCCCGTCTACGTCCTACCAGCATCATGCGAATGACCCGCCAGTTAGCCACCTTGCTGCAATCGGGCGTGCCGCTGCTCCAAGCATTCTTTATCCTTGAACGCGGGGAGTCAAACCCGCCACTGAAAGCCTTGATTCGCGATCTGCATATGCAGATCGAAGGTGGCATATCCCTGAACCAAGCTTTGCGACAACATGCGCCGTTCGATGCCTTGTATTGCAATTTGGTGGCGGTCGGCGAGGTAACGGGCATGCTTGACGTCATGCTGGAACGACTGGCGTTGCACCTTGAAAAAGCGACGGCCTTGCGCGCCACCTTGCGCACTGCACTCATCTACCCCTGCGCCGTGTTGGTCATTGCATGTGCTGTTTTGACGTTGATCCTGGTCTTCGTTGTGCCGGCGTTTGAAAGCATCTTTGCCTCTTTCGGGGCAGAGTTGCCGTGGCTCACGCGTGTGGTAATTTCCCTAAGTGGGTGGGTTCAGCAATATGGGGGGGCGGTCATCATGCTGACCATTGGCACAGGCTGGTGGGTGCGGCGGCAAATACGACTGCGCGATGCTTGGCGACATCAACTTCACCAACTGGTGCTCCGCACACCCATTGCTGGCCCACTCATTCGCCATGCCTGCACCGCCCGCTGGACTCGGACCTTGGCAACCTTGTTCGCAGCAGGCGTACCCCTCACCGAAGCCCTCGAATCGGTGCAAGGTGTCACAGGCAATCTATTGTTTCAAACGGCTACGCAAACGATACAAACGCAACTCATGCAAGGCAAATCCTTATCCCACGCACTAGAGACGACAAAAGGATTGTTTCCGCCGATGGTGGTGCAGATGTGCGCTATTGGCGAGGAATCTGGCGCGCTCGAGCACTTGCTCGCAAAAACGGCGGAGCACTACGAACGTGAGGTCGAAAGCACGGTGGCCAGACTGTCTACACTCTTAGAACCCTTCATAATGGTTGTGCTGGGTTTACTCATCGGTGGTTTGGTGATGGCTTTGTATCTTCCAATTTTTCAACTGGGGCAAGTGGTATGACGTGGGACATGGCCATGACATTTGGGTTCGGCTTAATCGTCGGAAGCTTTGTAAACGTTCTGATCTACCGCATGCCGCAAATGATCATGGCTGATCCTTGCGTTGCGGACAGCGCCGAACGCCTTGATCTGTGCTGGCCCGCCTCGCACTGCCCACATTGCCAGACACCCCTAAGGGCTTGGCACAACATACCTGTGCTCAGCTTTGTGTGGCTCAAAGGTCAATGTGGTTTTTGCCAACAAACCATCAGTCCCCAGTACCCATTGATAGAGGTGGCCACCGGCTTGATCTGGCTGGCATGCACATGGCATTGGGGGCTTAACCCCACTGGTTTGTGCTGGGCTTTCTGGGCAACCCTGCTGCTCGCCCTGTCCGTCATCGACTGGCAAACCACTTT
>CAIODK010000350.1 GCA_903856995.1 uncultured Burkholderiales bacterium | reverse complement strand
TGCAGCCCGATAGTCGCGCAAGGCTTGACGCACACCATCTCTAAACTTCACATCTTGTGGCATATTCCCTTGCAACAGCGTCACACGGAGTGGTTGCTTCGACGTGTTTTCTTCATCCGCAGTTTGACTCGGTGATGTCGTCCATGTGTAGCCCAAGATTGCCGCCACGACGATCACCAACAAGCCTGTTTTATGCTTCGGCGATGTCGGACCTCTGCGCTGCGCAGCGAACCCCATGGCGAACAGCGCGGATAACGCGGATAAGCCATATACGCCAGCCCAGGGGGCCCAATGTCGCAACACGCTGTCAATGTGCGCGTAACCCGAGGCTCCCCAAGGAAAGCCCGTCCACAAGGTGCCACGCAACATCTCGGCCAACATCCAAACACTGGCGAATGCGAATGCGCGCAACAACACACCGACACGGTCTTGCGTAAGCGCAAAAAATGAGGCGCAACCTGCGCCATAAAACAACGCGAGGCCAGCGGCCAATAGCATCACCGCCATGCCAGCCACCCAAGAGGGCAATCCACCGTACGTGTTCATCGAGATGTAGAGCCACCACGTGCTACCCATGATCCATGCGAAAGAGAATACCCATCCGATCACAAAGGCTTGCTGGGAGCTACGGCTTCGATCCACAACCCAGGCGAGCAGACTTAAGCTCACGACTTGCAGCCACCCTTGGGGCGCCCCTTTGAAATCTCCATCAAATGGCCACGCCAATGAGAGGGCGTGGGCAACGCCGCCGATTAGCAGCAGCACAGTTAAATGCAGAGGCAACGCCCAACGCCCATGTGAATCGTTGCCGGACATGGAGTCGGAGCGCGAAGACGTGTTTTGGCGACCCATGTTCAAACGGTCGATTTCTCCAGAGGCGCCGGATAAACCTTGAACCATTTGATGGCCCCGCCACGCGTGTGAAGAACTTCGAATCGCAATTTGTTGATTTCGTAAAACTCACCACGTCGCGGAACGTGCCCCATGGCATGGGCGATAAAGCCGCCTATGGTGTCGAAATTCGTCTCACCACTCTCTTCGGCGTTATTGAATTCGAGGACGGTATCAAAGGCCTCCGCAACACGATCTAGGGCGGCATCACCACTGACGCGATAGGTTTCATCTGCCAGTGTGAAGATATCGCCCACATCCTCTTGGCTGTCAAATTCATCTTCAATGTCACCAACGATTTGCTCAAGCACATCTTCAATCGTGATGAGCCCCGCGATGCGTCCAAATTCATCGATCACCAACGCTATGTGGTTGCGGGTGTTTCGAAACTCACGCAACAAGTCATTGAGTGCCTTGCTCTCAGGTATAAAAACCGGTGGGCGCAAAAGCGTTCTGATGTTCAATGACGGAGATCGTTGCAGCTTGAGCAAGTCCTTCGCTAACAATATTCCGACCAAATTATCACGCGCCCCTTCGAAGACTGGGAAACGAGAATGACCGGTATCGATCACTTGATGCAGGCTGTCCTCCAACGGGGCATCCAGATTGATCAAGTCCATACGAGGGGCGGCCACCATCACAGCCCCCGCGGTAAGGTCAGCCATGCGCAACACGCCCTCAAGCATCAGACGACTTTCGGCGCCAATGACTTGGTTGTCTTCTGCGTCTGAGAGCGCATCCAATAGCTCTTCGCGAGAGTCTGGACCGGGGTGAATAAATTCGACGAAACGCTGCCAATAACTGCGCTTGTCTTCTCGCTCTAATTCTTTGGATTTCGGGGGTATCACAGTGCTGCAGCATTCGCTGCGGGAGTCTTACAAGCCTTAAGCATAGCCCATGCAAGCGTCTACCATTATGTTTTACTGTCCGGAACGATGACGTGCGTCACGAACACCTTCACGAATTTCTTTGACTTTGGCCAAAAAATTCCAAAATCGTTTTGCATCTTCCTTGATGCTGTAATTGGTTTTGGCAAATTGGTCCGCGACAAGCTCACTTACGCGGCTGTCGATATTTCGATTTGGTAAGCGCAAGAATGCCTCGGTCTCTGCGCCATCCCGCTCAATTGTGGCACCTGCCTTCCTGGCGATGCGGATCATGGGTGCGTTCTCACTCAAGGCATGGATGTACATCTGATGCACCTTTTCATTGCGTGCGTGCATGACTGCGCGATCAAATAGGCGAGCACCGTAGCCTCGCCCGCGCGCATAAGGCATCACAGAAACACCAAACTCTGAGCTTGACTCGTGTCCGACTTGCTTGATCAAAGCTAGATGCGCCATCGCAACAATGGCTAAATTACGATTGAAAATCCCGTAAATTTCATCGCGATCAAAATTTAAGCCTGATACGTAGCGCTGGATATGTTCATTTGTGGCGGTGTAGCCAAAACGCAAGTATCTGTCGTGAACAGATAATGAAAGCAAATGCTCAAGAATCTTTGGCAAATGCTCATGACTCAGTCTAACGATGGGAATCAAAACCCCAGATGTTGAGTGTGATCGCTCATCCAATGCACCGGTCATACGCAAGATTTTACGACCGCCCTCCAGCGTGGTTTGAGTAATCGTGTTTGCGAGAGTCATTCGTTTATTATACGGGTTTTCCCTTACTTCGGATCTTGTTTCTCAACACGCTAACGGGTGCATACCACTCCGAATCGGTATTGAATCTACTTATAAATCGTAGATCTTGTCACTCTGGACTCTTTCGTGTGCAGCGATGGTCTCGGTTCAATGCAAAATCAATTTCAATCAATTGCAAACTTTCTTCGAACCTCCTATGTCTACCGACCTTTCTATGTTTACGTTACCTTCTGGCATCACCTTTATTGAACGAGGATGGCTGTCCTCTAACAATATTCTTATCAAAGATGACGCGCTTGCGGTGCTTGTGGACACTGGATATTGGACACATGCAGAACAGACGCATACCCTTCTTGAATATCATCTCAATGGGCAGCCACTGAACACCATCATCAATACGCATTTACATAGCGACCATTGCGGCGGCAATTCTTTTTTACAAAGCCATTGCAAGCCAATTGATATCTTAGTTCCCTCTGGTCATTCAGAGTTTGTTAAAAATTGGAATCCAAATATCCTTACGTACGAGCCTACGGGTCAGTACTGTCCACCATTTCAAAATACTGGTATTTTGACTGATCGTTCTGAATTTACTATCAATGACAGTCCATGGCGATGTTATTCGGCACCCGGTCATGACCCGCACTCGCTGATTATTTTTAATGAAGAAGCGGGTATTTTGATTTCGGCCGACGCACTTTGGGAGAACGGGTTTGGCGTCGTCTTTCCTGAAGTCGAAGGTATCAAAGCTTTTGATGACGTTGAGTCGACTCTACAGTTGATTGAAGAGCTACAGCCAAAGTTGATATTTCCAGGTCATGGTCAAATTTTTGCAAATGTTTCTGATGCGCTCACACGCGCAAGAAGCCGATTGAAACAATTTAGATCTGCACCAGATAAGCATGGGAACTATGCTGCCAAGGTATTAATAAAATTTAAGCTTCTTGAATTGCAAAAAATTAGAAAATCAGACTTTAATGTGTGGGCTGAAAATGTTAGTTATCTTCGTAATTTGCATAAAACGTACGCTCCAACATATATTTATTCAAAGTGGATTGAAGAGTTATGTATCGGCTTAGAAAAAAGTAGCGCGTGCTTGATAGATGCCAATTTCATCTACAACACAAATTGAAATTACAAAAACAAAAACCCCCGCTCACTGAGCGGGGGTTTCTGAGGCTGTAATAGCCTGACGATGTCCTACTTTCACACGGGAACCCGCACTATCATCGGCGCTGACGCGTTTCACTGTCCTGTTCGGGATGGGAAGGAGTGGTACCACGTCGCTATGGTCATCAGGCATAACTTTTTGTTTCATTG
>CAIODK010000349.1 GCA_903856995.1 uncultured Burkholderiales bacterium | reverse complement strand
GCCAAGCGTGAGTTGCCCAACTATCAAGTGTTTGACGAACGCCGATATTTCTTGCCTGGTGACAAGCCTTGTGTCGTCGATGTCGATGGCGTCAAGGTCGGCTTGCTAATTTGTGAAGACGCTTGGTTTGATGCACCCGCGCTGGATGCTAAAGCGGCAGGCGCTGAGCTGCTGGCAGTCATCAACGCATCGCCTTTTCATGTGGGCAAGGGTGATGAGCGCGAGCAGGCCATGCGTGGCCGTGTGCAAGCCACGGGCTTGCCTTTGATTTATGCGCATTTGGTGGGTGGTCAAGACGAGGTGGTGTTTGAAGGCCGTTCGTTTGCGCTCAATACAGATGGCGCGTTGGCTGGTCGGGCGCCTAGTTTTGATGTGGCGTCGTTTGCGATAGAGGCCATGCGACACAACGGGATACATCTTTCTGCCACGGTGGCTGAACACGGCTCGCTTGAAGCCGACCTGTGGCATGCCTTGGTGATGGGTGTGCGCGATTACATTGGCAAAAATGGTTTTCCCAGCGCGCTGCTGGGTTTATCGGGCGGCATCGATTCGGCCTTGGTGCTCGCGATTGCCGTAGATGCTTTGGGTGCGGACAAGGTGCGTACAGTGATGATGCCGTCGCCCTACACTGCAGAAATCAGCTGGGTTGATGCGCGTGAGATGGCTCAACGTTTGGGCGTGCGCTATGACGAAGTGTCCATCGTGCCAGAGTTTGAAGCATTCTTAGGTTCGCTCAAGGCGGACTTTGAAGGCACGCAGCTTGACACCACGGAAGAGAACATCCAAGCCCGTATTCGTGGCACGCTACTGATGGCTTTGTCTAATAAGTTTGGCGCCATCGTCTTGACCACGGGCAACAAGAGTGAGATGGCCACGGGTTACTGCACCTTGTATGGCGACATGGCCGGTGGTTTTGCGGTGATCAAAGACGTGGCCAAGACTTTGGTGTTTAAGTTGGCCCGTTGGCGTAATGCCCACGACCCCTACGGCACAGGCCAGCAACCCATTCCTGAGCGCATCATCACGCGCCCACCCAGCGCTGAGCTGCGGCCAGACCAAACCGACCAAGACAGTTTGCCGCCCTATGAGGTGCTGGACGAGATCGTTTCCCGCTTCATGGAGAACGACCAAAGCTCGGATGAGATCATTGCTGCAGGCTTTGCGCGAGCCGATGTGGAGAAAGTGACCCGCTTGATTCGCATCAACGAATACAAACGCCGGCAATCCCCGGTGGGAATTCGTGTCACGCACCGAAGTTTTGGTAAAGATTGGCGTTATCCTATAACCAATAAATTTAGCGCCTAAAAAGGCCTTTTCTTTGACTCCAAGGACTTTGACTATGAAGCAAATCACCGCCGTTATCAAACCATTCAAACTTGAAGAGGTGCGCGAAGCACTCGCCGAATGTGGCGTGACCGGTTTGACCGTGACCGAGGTTAAAGGGTTTGGTCGTCAAAAAGGGCATACCGAGTTGTACCGTGGTGCAGAGTACGTTGTCGATTTTTTGCCTAAGGTGAAGATTGAAGTGACTGTGAAAGCCGCTGATGTTGACAACTGCGTGGATGCCATCGTGCGTGTGGCGCGCACGGGCAAGATCGGGGACGGGAAAATCTTCATCACCGCTGTCGAGCGCGTGGTGCGTATCCGTACGGGCGAGTTGGACGAGTCCGCGATCTAACAGCTAGCCCAATTTATATAGCCGCAGGTCTTACGAGCTGCGGCTTTTTTACGTCTGTTGACGCTTAAAGCTGGTTGAGTTTTGAGGCTGGGGTAAAGCCTGCAGCTTCGACCAATTCGCGGAGAAGGGCGATGGGTTCTGCGCCACTGCGAATCAAGTCCATTTGCCAGTCACTCAAAAAACCGGCATCCACACTGTTTTGCGCAAAGCTGAGCAATCCGTCGTAGTAGCCTTCGGTGTTGAGCAAACCAATGGGTTTGTCGTGGTAGCCGAGTTGGCGCCAAGTCCACACCTCGAAGAGTTCTTCAAAGGTGCCGATGCCTCCGGGCAAGGCCAAGAAAACATCGGCGCGCTCAGCCATCATGTGTTTACGTTCATGCATGGTGTCGACCACGTGCAGTTCGGTACAAGCGGTGCGGGTGTTTTCTTTGTTTTGGAGTGCTGTTGGAATGATGCCTACCACGCGCCCGCCAGCGTCTGCAGTGGCTTGTGCCACGATCCCCATTAGGCCGTTGTTACCGCCACCATAGACCAGTTGGCCATCGTGCTGGCCAATCCAAGTGCCCACTTGCCGAGCAACGTCAGCGTAAGCGGGCAGGCCACCGCTGCGAGAGCCACAGTAAACGCAGACCGAAAAGGCGGGTGTGTGGGTCATGCGCGCAGGACGTTGACCCAGACGGCCGCAGTCCAGATGCCAATGCACAACAGCAAACTCAGTAAGACGGCGGCGCTGCCAATGTCCTTGGCACGTTTGGCCAGTTCATGCCATTCTGGGCCAATCCGGTCAATGGCCGATTCGATGCCTGTGTTGAGTAGTTCGACCACCATGACCAAGACCACGCTGCAGATTAGCAACGCACTCTCAAGCCAAGTCCGGCCAAGCCAAAAAGCGATTGGGAGCATGACAAAAGAAGCCACGGCTTCCTGGCGAAAAGCTTTTTCGTACCAAGCTGCATGTAGCCCGCTGAGGGAGTACCCGAAGGCATGCCGGACGCGGTTTAGACCGGTGCGTTTTTTTTGTGGGTTGACTTCCATGCGGTGTACTTTAACGGCTAAGTGGCTCGGAATTGACTAATCGGGTGCCAGCCATTGCATCGTGCCAAAACTGGCGTTGTGGATGGAAACGACTCAGTAAAGACCAAATGGCGACCCAGCCTAAGAACAACACCATCGTTTCGCCGCCAGATAAACTGAACGGCGCGATGAAGGCTAAGGGAGGGATGAACCAAAACCAGCTCAACACATATCGCAGAAGCGCACGTTTTTGCGTGATGGCATGACCTTCTGAATCGACCACGCGGATGTGCCATGTTTTCATAGCTAAGGTTTGACCTTTATGTCCAAACCAAGTGAAGTAAATACCGATCACCAAAAAGAGGAAGGCTTGCAGGCCATGGCGGTTATCGAGGGCGTGGCGAGACTGACTGAGCGTGCTGAATAAATAGCCTGAAATGAACAACACACCAAATAAAAGCAGGCCTTCATAGACCCAGCAAGCCATGCGACGGCCTAAGCTAGGGGCGATCAAGTCGTCGCCTTTATATTCCTCAATGAACGTGGTCATTGGGGTGTCGCCGAACTTTCGTTGGGGATACTGACAGGGGTGTTGCTGATGTTGAGCCCGTTAGGTAACAACGTAGACGGAGCGGCTTGGTCAGAGGCAATGCGGGGTAACACTTTATTGGTGCTCGCGGCGGGGGGCGTGGTCAGTTTTGCAGGTGAAATGGGTTTGACCGCGGGTGCCGCACCAACCATGGGTTGACTTTGCTGTGCAGCGAGTTTTTGCTTGGCTTCGGGTGAAAGAGCTTGATAAGCCTCCCATTTGGCCTTTTTGTCGTCTTGTGGCAGCAGTTGTACACCTGCGAAATT
>CAIODK010000348.1 GCA_903856995.1 uncultured Burkholderiales bacterium | reverse complement strand
GTTCGCTGGACAAAGAGGTGCGTGGATTGCTGATGCAGACGGCGTATCAGGTGTCCCGCCATGTCGAGTACGGCCATGCCTGTGTTCCTCTTTAAAAGTCAATTTTGAATTAGGCGTGCTGGTCTGTAAAACTTATTAGTAATCATACAGACCCCCTTGACTGAAATTGGTAAGTACAGTTATTATTATTTGTTGTGTGGCGAAATTTCTAAAAATTCAATTGTGGAGATGAAAAATGCAGTTTTATAAAAATGGATTCAGAGGTGGTAGCCCTGACATTAAGGAAGCAGCGCCGAACAGGCGTAACCGTGGCTTCAACGAACCGTTGCCCAAAAAAGTTGATGTGCTAATTGCGGGCACCGGACCGGCTGGTTTGTGTCTGGCCGCGCAGTTGGCACAGTTCCCAGAGATCGAGACGATGATCATCGAACGTATGCCCAGCAATATCATCAAGGGCAAGGCTGACGGCATCAACACGCGCACCATGGAAATGTTCCAAGCCTTTGGATTCGCAGACAAGGTCAAGCGGGAAACCTACTGGGTCAATCAAACTGCTTTCTGGATGCCAGACCCCAAGAACCCCGAGCACATCAAGCGGGTGGGTCGAGTGCAAGACGTGGCCGACGACAGCTCGGAAATGCCGCACATCCTGATCAACCAAGCGCGACTTCACGAGCTGTTTCTGGAAGTCATGAGGAACTCACCCTCGCGACTTGAACCCGACTACAGCTGGGAAATTGTGAGTTTGACGATTGATGCCACGACCGATGATCATCCGGTCACCGTGACACTGAAGGACTCCAGTGGTGTGAATTGGGGCGCAACACGAACTGTTCGGGCGAACTACGTTGTCGGATGCGATGGTGCGCATTCAGCTGTGCGCAAGGCGATTGGTGGGCGGCTGCACGGAGATGCCGCGCATCAGGCTTGGGGCGTGATGGACATCCTTGCCAACACTGATTTCCCCGATGTGCGCCAGAAGTGTTTGATCTCTTCCGCCAATGAAGGCAATGTGCTGATCCTGCCCCGCGAAGGGGGTTACGTATTCCGAATGTATGTAGAGCTCGACAAACTCAAGCCAGACGAAAAAGCGGCGCATCGACAGCTCACACAAGATGACATGATTGCCGCGGCGAACCGCATCATCAAGCCCTACACGATCGACGTGAAGGAGGTGGTCTGGTGGTCCATCTACGATATTGGACACAGCATCACCGATAGATTCGATGACGTACCTGAAGGTGAGAACCGCAGCCCCCGTGTATTTACAGCAGGTGATGCCTGCCACACCCACTCACCCAAAGCAGGTCAGGGGATGAACGTGTCAATGCAGGACACATTCAACCTTGGCTGGAAGCTTGTGCACGTCCTTCAAGGAAGAGCAGATGCCAGCCTATTGCACAGCTACTCCAAAGAGCGATTGACCGAGGCCAAACGACTGGTTGAAACGGACCACAAATGGTCGCGCGTGATGTCGGCCCCGACTACTCAGGCTGAGCGTGATGGGACCGAAGAGCCTCGCATCATTCGCCAATTCAAGGAGAACTTGGCGTTCACAGGCGGCACCGCAGTCAAATATGACCAGTCAAAACTTTTCGCGCCCGCAACTCACCAAGCACTCGCAACTGGGGAGGAGATCGGCCGCCGCTTCCACTCTGCACCGGTCGTGCGTTTGTCAGACGCCAAGCAAATGCAACTCGGCCATGTCGCCGAGGTTGATGCGCGTTGGCACATCTACGCGTTCGCCAGCAAGTCTGACAGTTCTGACTCTGGCTCAGCGATCCATAAGCTCGCAGACTGGCTGGAAACAAACCCAAGTTCCCCTATCGTCAAGCACACGCGTAAAGGCGAAGACATTGATGCGGTGATCGACTTCCGCGCCGTGTTCCAGCAAACTTTTGAGCAACTCGCTTACGAGCACATGCCTTCGTTACTGAAACCAAAAACTGGCAAACTGGGTCTGCAAGACCACGAAAAAGTTTTCTGTGTCGATCACAAGGGTGTCGGTGACATTTTCGATATGCGCGGTATCAACCGTGACAAGGGCTGTATGGTGGTGGTTCGTCCCGATCAGTACGTTGCGCATGTCTTGCCATTGGATGACTTTGAAGAATTGGCCACTTTCTTCGCTGGTTTCCTGCGGTAATTTGACGTCACCGCAGAGTCAGCAGGGGGGGCGCCCCCTGCCAAAGGCCCAAGCTGTCAAAAAGTTATTCATCTAATCTTAAATTTTCGGGTTTGTTTGACAAATCTCAATTTAAAAAGAGTGTTTTAAGTAAACAATCATTCTTTGTCTTGCACCATTCGAATACGTAAATTCCATGTTCAGCTTCATTGAAGCTTAATAGAAAGGAGTGGCAGCGATGGATAGAAAAATACAAATGCGGTCGCCTTTTGGCCGCCGAGCTTTAGACAACGCGATCTATAAACTTCCGTTTGGGATCGTTGTATCTGATGCTGATGGGTTGATCGTTAGCATCAATGATGTGTTTACGTCAATGACTGGGTATTCCTTGAGAGACGTAGAGCACAAGAATTTCCAGAAATTACTTAATGGCCCATTAACAAATAAAAATGCCATTGATGAAATAAATATTGCTTGTAAAGAGTTGAAAACATTCGATGACGAGTTGATACATTACAGAAAAAATGGTTCAACATTTTGGGATGAGTACAGTGTTTCGTCGATTCTCGATAGCGAAGGCCAAGTTGCAAACTTCATCTGCACCTCGAAAGACATCACCGATCGAGTTCCTGAATTCAATCGAACTAGCGGAGCTCAACAGAGGGTGAATAAAAAAGATCATTTGAACTTTGTTCTCTCGTCTGAAGAAATTGACGCACTTTTTGGGCCGCCACCGTTGAATGAGATGTGAGTCGTTGTCACGCCCCGTTGCCCACTGAACTCTCAGCGAGGCATCGGTAATGCTGTTTTATAGCGAACTTGTTTAAGTGCAAAGCTGGAGCGAATTTTTTCGATCCCAGGGATGGGGCTGAGTTGTTCTAATATGAACCTCTCGAGCGCCGTGATGTCTGCCACGGCTACGCGAATCAAGTAGTCGCTGTCGCCCGTCATGAGGTAGCACTCCATCACTTCATCGTGTTCCGCAATGCGTTGTTCAAACTCAGCCAATGCCGACTTCGACTGCTCCTTCAAACTAATGGAGATGAAGACCGACAAATTCAAACCCAATTGTTTTGGGTTGACCAATGCCACATAGCGGTCAATCACGCCATTCGCTTCTAAGGCTTTGACGCGCGTCAGACAGGGGGAGGGTGACAAATGCACCCGTCTGGACAGCTCGATGTTGGTCAAAGAACTGTCGTTCTGCAATTCCGTCAATATGCGTAGATCAGTGGCATCCGGTTTCATTTTTTGCTCTAAATTGATTGATTTAAAGCATATTGTGCTTTAAACGGGTTGATTATTTAAAAAAACGATAGCCTATTTGGGTCGTTTTTTTTTAAAGTGGACGGCATGACAGCCCTCACACCTCACCACTTATTAGCCGCTCCCAGTGGCGACCTTGACCCACTTGAAACTGCCGAATGGCGCGAAGCATTTTTATCACTGGTGGCTACTGAAGGCCCTGAGCGTGCACGCTTTATCTTGGATAACTTGGTGCAACTGGCGAATGCCAACCAAGTGCATTGGCAACCCGAATTGGTCACGCCTTATGTGAACAGTGTGGGGGTGGAACAGCAGCCCGCATTTCCTGGTGACTTGGCGATGGAAGAGCGCCTTGGCTCGCTGATGCGTTGGAATGCGCTGGCCATGGTCGCGCGTGCCAATGCCGCCTATGGCGAGCTGGGTGGACATATCGCCAGTTATGCCAGCGCGGCAGACTTGTTTGAAGTGGGCTTCAATCACTTCTTTCATGCGCGCAACGACCAACATGGCGGAGACCTGGTGTTCTTTCAGCCCCACAGCGCACCAGGTGTGTATGCACGTGCCTATTTGGAAGGTCGGTTGACTGAGGCCGATTTGTCGCATTACCGCCAAGAAATCACCGCGCCTGAAGGCGTGCGGGGGTTGAGCAGTTACCCGCATCCTTGGCTCATGCCAGACTTTTGGCAGTTTCCGACTGGCTCAATGGGCATAGGCCCCATCAGCTCGATTTATCACGCGCGTTTCATGCGTTACCTCACTCATCGACAGTTGCAAAACTGCAGCGGCCGAAAAGTTTGGGGTGTGTTTGGCGATGGCGAGATGGATGAGCCAGAAAGCATGAGTGCTTTGACTTTGGCTTCGCGCGAAAAGCTCGACAACTTGGTGTGGGTGGTCAACTGCAATTTACAACGTCTCGATGGCCCCGTCCGCGGCAATGGACGCATCATCGATGAGTTGGAGCGCTTGTTTCGTGGTGCAGGTTGGAACGTCATCAAGTTGGTTTGGGGTAGTGATTGGGATGGCTTGTTTGCCCGCGATGTCACAGGTGCTTTGGTGAAGGCCTTTGCCAACACAGTAGATGGCCAAATGCAAACCTTTGCCGCCAAGGATGGACGCTTCAACCGAGATACATTTTTTGGACAAAACGAAGAGTTGGCGCGTTTGGCCCAAGGCATGACCGACGAGCAAATTGACCGCCTCAAACGCGGTGGCCATGACCTGGTCAAGATTCACGCAGCCTACGCTGCAGCGGCCAACCACCAAGGGCAGCCAACGGTGATATTGGCGCACACCAAAAAAGGCTATGGCATGGGCGAGGCAGGGCAGGGCAAGATGACCACCCACAGCCAAAAGAAGCTCGACGAAACAGCCTTGATCGAATTCAGAAATCGTTTCAACTTACCTTTGACGGATGAACAAGCGACGCAGCTACAGTTCTTCAAACCTGCTGACGACAGTGAAGAAATTCGTTACTTGAATGCGCAGCGTCACCGTTTGGGCGGCCACATGCCCCAGCGACAAACCCAAGCCGATGTTGTGCCTGTGCCGGCCATCACGCAATACGCCAGCTTTGCCGTCAACGCCGCAGGTAAACAGATGTCCACCACCATGGCCTTTGTGCGTATGTTGGGCAACTTACTCAAAGACCCTCAGTTGGGGCCGCGCATTGTGCCCATCGTGGCAGATGAGGCTCGAACATTCGGCATGGCCAACTTGTTCAAGCAGGTTGGCATTTATTCCAGCGTGGGTCAACGTTACGAGCCAGAGGACATTGGTTCGGTGCTGAGCTACCGCGAGGCCTTGGACGGCCAAATATTGGAAGAGGGCATCAGCGAGGCTGGTGCGATTGCCAGTTGGACAGCCGCTGCCACCAGCTACAGCGTGCATGGCTTGGCCATGTTGCCTTTCTATATTTATTACTCGATGTTCGGTTTCCAGCGTGTGGGTGACGCCATTTGGGCCGCGGCTGATCAACGTGCGCGGGGCTTTTTATTGGGGGCCACTTCTGGGCGCACTACGCTTAGCGGGGAAGGCTTGCAGCACCAAGACGGCAGTAGTCATTTGGTCGCGGCCACCATTCCGAATTGCCGTGCCTATGACCCCGCCTATGCAGGCGAAATGGCAATCATCGTGGATCACGGAATGCGTGAGATGCTGGTTGACCAACGTGATATTTTCTATTACGTCACCTTGATGAACGAAAACTACGCGCAACCCGATTTACCTGTGGGGGTTGAAGCAGATGTGATTCGTGGTTGCTACAAGTTCAAGGCGGTAGATGCTATTCACCCAACAGGTCAGCGTGTGACCTTGATGGGCTCAGGAGCCATCCTGACCGAGGTCGTCAAAGCTGCAGAACTGTTGGCCGAACAAGGCATTGCCAGTGATGTCTACAGCGTTACTAGCTGGAGTGAGTTGGCACGCGATGGCATTGCCTGCGAAATGCACGCGTTGACGGGTGATGCCACGCCGAGCCTGCCGTTTGTGCAGCAACAGTTGGCGCAGAGTCAGGGCCCCATCGTGGTCGCCACCGACTATGTGCGGGCTGTCCCCGAGAGCATACGTGCGTATATCCCAACCGGTCGTCGGTATTTGAGCTTAGGCACAGATGGTTTTGGTCGCAGCGACACGCGAGCGGCTTTGCGTGCATTCTTCCAAGTAGACGCGCGCAGTATTGTTAAAGCCGCCTTGCATGCTTTGGGATGACAACGTGCCTGGGATGGAAGCGCTACCTGCTGAGGGAAAAGAACTCTTGAGTTGAGCTAGATCAGCCTCTTGAATCGCAAAGTCTCTTAAGATGAACCCGTCTCATTCGGCGGTGTCATTCATGCGATATAAATACGTAGGTATTAATTCTTACTCCCTATGAGAGCTCATAAAACGCCGGCCTACGCGGTTGGCCTGTTCGTCCTGGTGACCATCGCGGCCATCGTCGTGCTAACCGCGCTGTTGATCTGGAATTTTCGCGTCCGTGAGTTAGAGCATTCGCGCGTCGAGACGATAAGTCTCACGCAAATGTTCATGGAACAAACAGAACAACAGTTCAGCAGCACAGAGGTCATGCTGACGAACATTCAAGAAAAGCTACAGGACACATACGGTAGTCAACTGCCGTTAGATGGCTTAGGCGTTCGCCTATTGTTGAGCTCTCGTCTTGGTAGTTCGCAGCAAATAAAATCTTTGTTCGTCGTGGATAGGGATGGTCTGATCGTCAACACGACGCG
>CAIODK010000347.1 GCA_903856995.1 uncultured Burkholderiales bacterium | reverse complement strand
CTTAATGCAACTGCCCCCAGCCACCGCGGCGGCGATTGAGCGCTTGGGTGCTGACCTAGCGGTGGCGAGGTTGCGGCGCAAAGAATCGCTCAGAACTTGGGCTGCTCGCATGGGCGTGTCGGTGCCCACGTTGCAGCGCTTAGAGGCGGGTGATCCAGGTGTGGGCGTTGGCATTGTGGCCACGGCGCTGTGGTTGATTCAACGTGACGGTGAGCTGGCTAATTTGGCAGCCCCCGAGCATGACCAAGGTGCGATAGACATGCATGTGCGTGAGGCCGTTGCGCTAGGGCGTTCAAGGGCCAAAGCCTCGGCAGAGGCTCGGGCAACGAAGCAAAAGCCCAAGGCTTGAGATGCGGCTGGACGACCTACACCTTTGGTACCTCGCTAATCCAGCGCAGCCCCTTTATGTGGGGGCTTTGAGGCTGGTGTCCGCTGGCAAAGGTGTGTCGTTGCGATACGGCCAAGATTGGTTAACCCACGGTTTTGCCCTGAGCGAAGACCTGCCGCTGGTAGACACCGAGTTTTTACCACCAGGCCGCCTGTTGGCAGATGCGCAGCGTGCAGTAGGAGCGGTAGACGATGCACGGCCAGACCGTTGGGGCGAGAAGGTGATTCGTTTTGTAGACAAGCCTCAGCGCTTGTCGCTGATGGAGTATTTGTACTACGCGGGTGATGACCGGTTTGGTGCGTTGGGCGTCTCTACCTCCGACAGTCAATACACGCCGCGTGCGGCAGGTCCGCTGCCTAGGCTAGAAGATGCACAGGCCTTGAGCGAGGTGGCAGCCAAGATTGAGGCTTCAGAGCCATTGACAGCGCTAGAGGCGCAGATCATTGCAGGTGGTGGCAGCCCGCTGGGTGGGGCTAAGCCCAAGGCTTTGATCACGATTGATGGCGAGCAATGGGTGATCAAGTTTTTTAACAATGAGCCTGTTGATGCGCCCCTTGTTGAGCACGCAACCATGACGCTGGCAGCACATGCGGGTATCACCGTGGCTCAAACGCAGGTGATTGCGCTGGCGGGCTTACATGCGGTGGCGATTCGCCGCTTCGATCGTGAGCGAGGTTTGCGAGTGCACAGCATTTCTGCCGGCACGGCGATTCGAGCTGCCACGGCTTCTGGACAGGAGCCGTTAATGGGCTACCCCGAGCTAGCGCGCATTTTGCGCCGCGTGGGTGTGGCGCAAGACAACGTGAATCAGCGTGACGCCCGCGAGTTATTTAGGCGCATGGTGTTCAACATCTTGATTGACAACACAGACGACCACGAGAAGAACCATTCTTTGTTGGTTGTCAGCCCGTTTAAAAATGGCCGTTTCAAACTTGCACCTGCTTACGATGTGTTGCCTACTAACTCGGGGCAGGGTTATCAAGAGTTTGTGTGCGGTGAGCTGGGGAGAGATTCGACACTTGAAAATGCGATGTCGGAGTGCGATGCCTTTGGTTTGCAGGTTTCCGAGGCCGCAGCAGAGGTAGCCAATGTCATTCAGGTGGTCAACACATGGAAGGCGCATTTTGCGCAAATGGGGGTCACGCAGCGGGATATTGACAGCTTGGCGCAGCAGATTGACGGCGAATACCTTTTAGCCCAACGCTCTGGCTTTGATCCAGCACAGTTTCAGGATTTGCCGAGCAAGAAAACTCGAAAGAGTCCATTCAATGATGAAAATATTACTACTAGGTAAAAACGGCCAAGTCGGCTGGGAACTGCAACGCAGCTTGGCCCCCTTGGGCGAGGTGCTGGCGCTTGACCGCTACAGCGCCCCACACTGCGGCGACTTAAGCCAGCCCGAGCAGTTGGCGCAAACCGTGTTGGCGTACAAGCCCGACTTCATCGTCAATGCCGCAGCGCACACGGCGGTGGACAAGGCTGAGTCAGAGCCTGACTTGGCCCGGCTGTTAAATGCCCAAGCCCCCGCTGCTTTGGCCCAAGCCGCGGCCCAAGTGGGCGCGTGGCTGGTGCATTACTCCACCGACTATGTGTTCGACGGCAGTGGCAGCCACGCACGGCAAGAGGGCGAGGGCACGGGGCCATTGAACGTGTATGGCCAAACCAAGCTTGAGGGCGAAAAAGCCATCGTGGCCAGTGGCTGCAAGTCTTTGATTTTTCGCACCAGCTGGGTGTACGCAGCGCGAGGCGGCAACTTTGCCAAGACCATGCTGCGCTTGGCGCAAGACAGAGAAAAGCTCACCGTCATCGACGACCAACACGGCGCACCCACAGGGGCAGACCTGATTGCCGACGTCACAGCCCACGCCATCCGCCGACTGCTGAACACGCAAAACATTTCTTTGGGCGGTGTGTACCACTTGGTGGCTTCAGGCGAGACTACCTGGCATGGCTATGCCAACCATGTGATTGAAGAGGCCAAACGTCTGAGCCCTGCTGTGGGTTGGACGGTGGGCGAAGTGGCCCCTGTGCCCACCAGCGCGTTTGCGACACCGGCCACGCGGCCACTTAATTCCCGCCTCTGCACGGCCAAGCTGCAGCAAGCCTTTGGGCTAGTATTGCCGCCATGGCAGCAGGGCGTGGACCGGATGTTGGCTGAAATACTTTAAACAAGAAGAACTGATATGACCAAACAACGCAAAGGCATCATCTTGGCAGGTGGCTCGGGCACACGCCTGTACCCCGTCACGCAAGCGGTGAGCAAGCAGCTCATGCCCGTGTATGACAAGCCCATGATTTACTACCCGCTCACCACGCTGATGCTGAGCGGTATTCGTGAGGTGCTGGTCATCTCCACGCCGCAAGACACGCCGCGCTTTGCCGAGCTGCTGGGTGACGGAAGCCAGTGGGGCATGCACATTGAGTACGCGGTGCAACCTAGCCCAGATGGGTTGGCGCAGGCCTTCATCATTGGTAAAAATTTTGTGGCAGACCACCCCAGCGCGTTGGTGCTGGGCGACAACATTTTTTATGGCCACGACTTGGTCAAGCAGCTGCACAACGCAGACCAACGCACCAGCGGTGCCAGCGTGTTTGCCTACCATGTGCATGACCCAGAGCGCTACGGCGTGGTGGAGTTTGACGCGCAGTTCCGTGCCGTCAGCATCGAAGAAAAACCCGTCAAACCCAAGAGCAACTACGCCGTCACGGGCTTGTACTTCTACGACGAGCAGGTGTGCGACATCGCGGCGGCCGTCAAGCCGTCGCACCGTGGCGAGCTAGAGATCACCGATGTGAACAAACGCTACTTGGAGCTGGGACAGTTGAACGTCGAGATCATGGGCCGCGGCTACGCCTGGCTAGACACCGGCACGCACGACAGCTTGCTGGAGGCTGCCAGCTTCATCGCCACCTTGCAAAAACGCCAGGGCCTGATGGTGGCCTGCCCTGAAGAAATTGCGTTTAGCCAGAAGTGGATTGACGCCGCCGCGCTGCAAAAGCTGGCTGCGCCGTTGGCTAAGAATGGCTACGGGCAGTACCTGTTGAGTTTGTTAAAAAACTAAGGATGCATCATGGACATTAAAGAATTCAGAGCCATGAGCTTGCACTTCAAGTTGTCACTCATCTTTGTGACGCTACTTTCAATGGCGTTGTTAACCGCTGCGGCTGGTACGAACTTCGCGGTGTTAGGGCTTTTGTTGCTCACGCCATTTTTTTGGAAAGACTTTAAGAGCACCCAGACTTTAAGCAATGAGAGTTTTGTCTTTCTTGCGCTGATTACCGCACTTTGCGTCTGGGATGTGTTCGGCAATATGTTCGCGGGGCATGATCTGTACAGCTCACTCAAAGCCCTGCTTCACGACATGCGTACGTTGGGGTTTGTCGTGGTGTTGTGGGCCATGTTTTCACAGCCAATGATCTCGCGGGCCGCTTTTTGGACGCTCTTGGCATGTGTTTTGATGTTGTCGTTCACTAATTTATTTTTAAAACTGTTTGGTTATCTGCCGACAGAGCCCTATTTTTGGAGGAACGGCCCCCATTTGTATGGGCAGGTGCTGGTCGGGCTATTTTTCGTTCTTGCTCAGATGTTGTTGGTGCGTCCAAGCTTGAGTTGGCGTGTCGCCGTGCCGATGCTGATACTGCTGTTGTCTCTCTTCTTGGCGAGCGAGCGTCGGACGGGATACTTGTTGCTCGCAGGTGGCCTTGTCATTTGGGCCGGGCTCAATATAAAAAGATTATTCATCGGGAAGTACAAGTGGGCAGTTCTGGCGGTGATGCTTTTCGCTGTTGCTGTTGCTGTT
>CAIODK010000346.1 GCA_903856995.1 uncultured Burkholderiales bacterium | reverse complement strand
GCACGCTCGCTATTTGGCAACAAGCCTTCGTGGCCCAGCTGCGTGTGGCGCTGACGCCGGGCCAGTTGACCATCACGCTGACTGTCAACAACACCGAAGCGAAAAACGCATCAAACAGCGATTTGCACTTCACCGGCGCACTGCACACGTACCTCGCGGTGGACGACATCGACCTGACCGAACTGCGTGGCCTTGGTGGCCGCCCCGAATGGGACGCTGTGGCCGATGTGCATGGCCTAGCCGACGAGGTGTTGTACTTTGACGGCGAGTTTGATCGTGTCTACGTTGCGTCTGCCCAACCGTTGCAGCTGCAAGATGGCTCAGCCACTTTGCAAATTGAACAAAGCCCCTCATGGTCCGAGTCAGTCGTCTGGAACCCGGGAGAGAGCAAGTGCGCCACACTCACCGACATGCCCGCCCACGGCTTTGCACGCATGCTGTGCGTGGAAGCCGCGCAGGTGTTTGAACCTATCACTGTCCCCGCTGGAGGCCAATGGGTTGGCTGGCAGCGTTTGACCGTTTCTTGAAGAACTCTTTGGACCTCTATGCTTGCTAAGCGCATCATCCCTTGCCTCGACGTGACCGGCGGTCGCGTGGTCAAAGGCGTCAACTTCTTAGAGCTGCGCGACGCAGGCGACCCTGTAGAAATCGCGGCGCGCTACAACGACCAAGGCGCGGACGAGCTCACCTTCCTCGACATCACCGCCACCAGCGACGCGCGTGATGTGATTCTTCACATCATCGAAGCCGTGGCCAGCCAAGTGTTCATCCCCCTCACCGTGGGCGGCGGGGTGCGCGTGGTGGACGACGTGCGCCGCATGCTCAACGCCGGCGCTGACAAAGTGAGCTTTAACTCTGCAGCCATTGCCAACCCGCAAGTCATTCGCGATGCCTCAGCCAAATACGGCGCTCAGTGCATCGTCGTGGCCATCGATGCCAAGCGTCGCACCGCGGAAGATGAACTGCGCTTAGGCGCCAACGGTTTGCCCGTGGGCCCCGGCTGGGACGTGTTCAGCCACGGCGGCCGCAAAAACGTGGGCCTTGACGCCGTGGCGTGGGCCAAGCAAATGGCCGACTACGGCGCAGGCGAAATCTTGCTCACCAGCATGGACCGCGACGGCACGAAGAGCGGTTTTGATTTGCAACTCACCCGCGCCGTGTCCGACATCGTGCCCGTGCCCGTGATTGCTTCAGGCGGCGTGGGCAACCTAGACCACTTGGCCGACGGCGTGCAACAAGGCGGCGCAGATGCCGTCCTGGCCGCGAGCATCTTTCATTACGGCGAATACACCGTGCAGCAGGCGAAAGAGCGGATGCGGGAGCGTGGGATACCTGTGAGGCTTTGACGCGCTGACCAATCGGCTCCGGCTGGAAGTAGTGCATCCAGGGGGCTGGCGGTGCCGCCCGCAGCCACCTTGAGCACATGGGTGGCAAACGAATGGCGCAGCGTGTGTACCGAAACGGGCTTCACAATCCCAGCGCTTGCCACCGCTTTTTTCAGAGCACGTTGCAGCCGCTGTTCAAACAAATGGTGTCGCCGTTCTACGCCGCTGCGCGAGTCAACCGGTCTTTGGCCCCCTTGGCTTCTCGAACGGTGATGACATGCCGTTCAAAATCGAGATCCTTGATGGGTAAACGCATGCCTTCTATCAAGCGCATGTCCGTACTTTATGAAAGCCGCGCCGGTGACGCATGCCGCCTGACTGCGTGGCGGTCCAGCGGATAAGAAAACGAACCTAAT